>NZ_MBLN01000068.1:0-29410 GCF_001854645.1 Pseudofrankia sp. EUN1h
CTGTTCGAGAGCGTGCTGGCCCGGCGCCGGGAGATCCTCGGCGAGGACCACCCGGCCACGGTCGCGGTTCGTCGTGCCCTCACTAACCCTCTAATGACCCGCCAGTTCGACGAGTGACCACAGACGGTCTCGCCCCTGGCAGGCCAGGCGGATCGGGCTGCCCGGTGCGGCGGTCACGGACCAGGCGGCTATCTCAGAGCGGGGGGTGGGCGTCGATGTTGCCGCTGCGGATGACGAGCAGGTCTGGGCGGGTGGGGTAGAACGGGGTGGAGCGTCGTTCGATCTCGGGAATGCGGTCTGCGGGCCAGCGGGTGGTGAGTTGGGACCTGTGGGGTGCGGAAAGTCAGCCTGGACCCGTGAGCTGGGCCGATGCGCCGGGCCGGCCGTCGGCATGATGGTCACCTATGTCCGTACACCTGCTCTACCTGATCTTCGCTCGGGTGTGTGGCTGGCTCGTCCTGCTCAGCCGGTCGTCCGCCTCGAAGGACATCGAACTGCTCGTGCTTCGCCACGAGGCCGCGGTACTGCGCCGTACCCAGCCATCGCCGAGATGGGACTGGGCCGACCGGACCCTGCTCGCCGCCCTGATCCGGCTCCTGCCGCGAAGGCTTCGACTGCACCGGCTGATCACCCCTGGCACGGTTCCACGATGGCATCGACGCCTGGTCACCAGGAAGTGGACCTACGCGCACCGGACCGGACGACCGCCGCTCGCCCCGGAGATCGCCGCGCTGATCGAACGGCTCGCGACCGAGAACCGAACCTGGGGGTACAGGCGGATCCAAGGCGGGCTTTGTTGCGTTGGCGGGACACAGCGGTCGAGCCATCCGCTCAGGCATGATCGAGTAGTGCATCGTCGGCGTGTACAAGCTGTCGTCCCGGCCTCGGAGTTTGCCGGGTTCCGCTTCCGCCAGAGGTGATCGTTCTGGGCGTCCGCTGGTACCTGCGGTTCGCCCTGTCGTGCCGCGACGTCGAGGAACTGTTGGCCGAACGCGGCCTCGACGTCGATCACGTCACGATCTTCCGGTGGGTGCRGCGGTTCACGCCGCTGTTGATCGACGCGGCCCGGCCGTGCCGCCACAGCCCGAGCGACAGGTGGTTCACCGATGAGACGTATGTGAAGGTCGCCGGGCGCTGGACGTACGTGTACCGGGCGATCGACCAGTTCGGCCAGGTCATCGACGTCCTCGCCTCCGAAAGACGCGATCTGGCGGCGGCGCGCCGGTTCTTCACCCGGGCACTGGCACACGGGTGGCGGCCGGTCGAGGTGACCACCGACCGAGCCGCCGCCTACCCGCGAGTCCTCGACGAGCAGCTCCCCGCCGCCCACCACGTGGATGCCCGGTACGCGAACAACAAGGTCGAAGCCGATCACGGCCGGCTCAAGGCCCGGCTGCGGCCGATGCGAGGGCTCAAACGGCTACGCTCCGCCCTAGCGATCGGCGCCGGGCACGCCTTCGCCCAGAATCTCCGCCGCCGCCACGACGAACTCGGTACCGACGCCGAAACCCATCACCGACTCGCAACAGCGTTCACCGAACTCGCCCTGGCTCTGTGACCACGCAACCAGCCCGCCCGAGCCTTACCCCGGACCAGCTCAATGCAACAGAGCCCGGCGAGGTCCCTGAGCGTCGGCCCGGCACGGCCGACGCGCAGGATCGGGGTGACATCACGGTCACGACCGCTGCGGAGGACCATGGCGTGTCGCTGTCCCGCTGGCCGGCCTCGACCGACCACTACCAGCCGGTGGTTGTCGATGAGTCGTTCGATGTACGGCTGGTTCAGGGCGACGCCCTGCCCGAGGCCGCCGATCGCCCCGGCTCCGACTAGCTACCGGGTGTCGTGGCGCAGTAGGCCGTGTTGATAGGCGAAGATGACGGCCTGAACCCGGTCGCGTAGGTCGAGTTTGGCGAGAATGCGGGTGATATGAGTCTTGACGGTCGCCTCGGATAGCACCAGGCGCTGCGCGATCTCCGCATTGTTCAGCCCGGCCGCGATCTCGAGGAGCACTTCCCGCTCCCGCCGGGTGAGCGCGTCCGTCGGGTCGGCTTCCGTTGTGGCTTCGTCGCCGAGGCGCAGGCTGGCCGCGTGCTGGTTGAGAAGTTCTCTGGTGACCCGGGGAGAGACAACCGCGTCGCCGGCGGCGATGGYCCGCACGGCGTCGAGGAGTTCCTCCGGGCGCACGTCCTTGAGGAGGAATCCGCTTGCGCCGGCCCTGAGCGCGGCGAACGCGTATTCGTCGAGGTCGAACGTGGTTAGGACCAGGACCCGGCTGGCGGTCGCGTCCGCGCAGATCCGGCGGGTGGCCGCCACGCCGTCCGTGCCGGGCATCCGGATGTCCATGAGCACGACATCCGGCGCGAGCTCCTTGGTGATGGTCACCCCGGTGGCCCCGTCACCGGCCTCGCCGACCACCTGGATGTCGGGGCTGGCGTTGAGCAGCATCCGGAAACCCATCCGTATCAGCGGCTGGTCGTCCACGAGGACGACGGTGATGGTCACGCCGCCGCCCGGTCCAGTCGCATGGTGGCGCGCAGCTCCCAGCCGCGCGGCCATGCAGGCCCCCAGGTCAGGCTGCCGTCGTACAGGGTGACGCGTTCGACCATGCCCCGCAGCCCGTGGCCGCCGGGCGTCGTCCCGACCGCCCGCGGCACCCCGTCGTCGCGGACCGTGATGCCCACCTCGTCGGGCTGCCAGCACAGCTCGACGTCGACGTGGGTCGCGTGCACGGCGTGCTTGATGACGTTCGTGACGCTCTCCTGGACGAGACGGAAGATGGTGGCCTCGGCCGTGTCCAGCAGCTGGGGCGGGGTGCCTGTCGTGACGAGCCGGATGGGAAGCCCGGTGGCGCGAATGTCGTCAAGCAGTTTCTCCAGCTGGTCCAGCCGAGGCAGCGGCGCCAGGTCGATGACGGGGGGCGCGCCCGACGGGGTCGGCTCTCGCAGGACGCCGAGTAGTCGGCGGACCTCGGTGAGCGCCTGGCGACTGGTGGTCGCCACCTGTTCCATGGCGGTGTTCGCCTCGCCGTGGTCGGTCCCGTTGACGGCGACGGCGGCGTCCGCCAGCCGGATCACCACGGACAGACTGTGCGCGATGACATCGTGCATCTCCCGGGCAATGCGAGTCCGTTCGGCGACCGCGGCGAGCTGCGCCTGCTGGTCACGCTCCAGCTCCGCCCGCCGCGCCCGGTCCTCCAGCGAAATCTGGTATCGACGGCGGTTGCGCACGGTCGTGCCGAGAAAGAACGCCGCGGCGACGATGCTGTTGAGGAACACCAGGGAGCCGACCAGGCTTCCGCCGAGCGGCCTGAGCTGGATCGACGCGACGACGACGACGGATTCGACCAGCACCGCGCTCGCCGCCCGGAAGCGATCTCTTCCGTGCGTGCCGATCGTGTAGACCGCGACGAGCAGCGCGTAGGCCGCCGTCAGATGCACCCGGGTCAGGTCCTGGACGACGACCAACGCGGCGATGACGGTGAACACCGCCAATGGGTGGCGCCGACGCAGGAGCAGCGGCATGATCAGCGCCTGTGCCAGCAGCCAGGCCCACCAGGGAAATCGGTGCTGGACCCAGTCGGCGATGGTGTCGAGCTCGAGGAACCCCAGGATGGCGACGTCGGTGAGCCACGGCCACCGTCTCTGCGCGGTCGCCCACCACCTCGCCCCGCCGTCCATCCGAAACCCCTTCTGAGTCGGCCCTAGCGGGCGACCATCCGCCGGCACGTCAGACCGCCGCCGAGCAGCCTATGCGTCGCGCTTGCGCAGCAGCAGGGCTGCCGTGACGGACGCGACGACCATCCATACACAGAGTGTGACGAACCCAGCTCCCGCAGACAGAGAGTTGTCATACGGGTGCATCGCGTAGGCAGCGTTGCCGGCGTTGGTCGGCAGGAACGGCAGGAGCTCGTTTTGCCAGCTCTGCGGGAGCACCGCTCCCAGAACAGGAAGCACCAGAAGCAGCCCGAGGACGGCGGCGATGCCCCCAGCGGTCGAGCGGACGATGAAGCCGACCGCGCCTGCGAACACAGTGATCGACATGAGGTAGAACGCGGAACCGAGCAACGATCTCACGGCGTCCGAGCCGTCCAGCGCGCCGTGCGAGCCCAGCAGCGCCTTGCCGACCAGCAGCGCCACGATGCCACCGGCGACACTGACCGCCACCGAGAGCGCCCCCGCCACGACGAGCTTGGCCGCCAGCATCTTGAGCCGGCGCGGAACGGCCGACAACGAGGACCGGATCATCCCGGTGGAGTACTCACCGGTCACCAGCAGCACACCGAGGACCGAGATAATCATCTGGGCGAGCGCGACGCCGGTGAGGCTGGTGTCGACGGCGCTGAACGTGGCCCGGTTCGCGGCGCTCATAGAACCCCAGTGGGCGGCGCCGACCGCGGCGGCGATCGCCCCGATCCCGACCATCCCGATGACGGTCGCGACGAGCACGTACCACGTCGAACGCAGCGTCGATATTTTCACCCATTCCGAATGAATGACGTGCTGGATCCGGACAGGCTTGACGGGAACGGGCCTCCCGACTCTTCCGGTGATGGTCTGAGCGGTCACTTCTTTGCCTTTCGGTGAGCCGGGAGGCGAACGCCGATGCGCCGAGCTCTGGCATGCTGAGCGTTGGTGTTCTGCGCACCGGCGTGAAAGTCCGTGGCGTCGGCTGTGAGCCTCAGGAAGACTTCCTCAAGAGTTTCTCGCCGGGGTGTCAGYTCGTCGAGGACCAGGCCGAGGCTGGCCGCGGTCTTGCCGATCTGGTGCGAGGTGAGCCCGGCGATCTCAAGCACCTGGCGCTCGCTCGACGTCACCGTCACGCCCGGCCCGGCGACGGCCTGGCGCAGCCGTTCGGCGTCCGCGGTACGGACCAGCACATCGTCGGTCGCGGCCGCGCGGTGCATCTCCTCCATGGACATGTCGGCCAGCAGCCGGCCGCGGCCCACGATGATCAGATGGTCGGCGGTCAGCTCCATCTCGCTCATGAGGTGGCTCGACAGCAGCACCGTGCGGCCCTCCTTCGCGAGGTCGCGCAGCAGGCTCCGAACCCAGCGCACGCCCTCGGGGTCGAGCCCGTTGACCGGCTCGTCGAGCATGATCACGGCGGGATCGGCGAGCAGCGCGGAGGCGATGCCGAGCCGTTGGCCCATGCCCAGCGAGAACGCTCCGGCGCGCTTGTGCGCGACCTCGCTCAAGCCGACCTGGTCGATCACCTCCGAGACCCGCCAATCCGGGATGGCGTGTGTCGCGGCCAGCGCCCGGAGGTGGTTGTAGGCGGACCGTGAGGTGTGCACGGCCCGTGCCTCCAACAGCGCGCCGAGCTGCTTCAGCGGCGTTGGGTGCTCGACGTAGGGCCGGCCGTTGACCGTCACGGTGCCGGACGTGGGGTGGTCCAACCCGAGGATGAGGCGCATCGTCGTCGACTTCCCGGCGCCGTTCGGCCCGAGGAAGCCGGTGACTCGGCCTGGCCGGGCGGTGAACGAGAGGTTATCGACGACCATCTTCTCGCCATACCGTTTACTTAGCCCGCTGGCTTCGATCACCGAATCCTCCGCTGCCTGTCTTCGCATCCGTCTTTTTCGTGCGGCTGCTCCATTAACGCCCAGCCGCGACAGACCCCGCGTGGTCCGGAGGGCTGATTTCCTGCGGCCGCGTACGACTTCCGATGTACCTGCTCAGGGCAGGATCGACACGCCAGCGCTGGACAAGCTCGTATGCAGCTCTAGCCGTTGGAGCGTGGTCTGCTCGGGAACGTCGAAGCCGAGCGTGCCGTTGATGAGCCGGGGCTCACCGGTCTCCAGATCGTCTCGCCGGGCTCGTACAAGCGTGCCGCGAAGTCGGCCGTGTGCCGGCCGCCCGCCGAGTCGAAGCCGTACTGGTCGGAGCTCCGCAGCTGCGGGGCGGCGGAGTCGACGTCGCGGGCTGTCACGGCGACGAGACAGAACTGGCCGTTGGGACGCCAGGCCAGGAAGCCCTCGCCGAGTTGCGTTACCCCGCACTCGACCTTGTCCACCGTGAATTCCAGCGGCCCGTCCTGGAAGGCGCCGGCCGGCGCTGTCGCGCTCGGCGCCGCGCCGGCCGGCGTGAGCCTCGGGCTGGCCGACGGGCTCGCCGCTTCCCTGGTGGGCGCGTTCGAGGGCCGGCCGCCCAGCGCGATGGCGGACAGCCAGCAGGCCGCCATCGCCAGCACCAGCAGAGCGCCCACCAGCGCGCGGCGACGCCAACGTCGCCTGTCCGGTCCGACAGGCGGGGCGGGCAGCGCAGGCTCGGGCTTCTGAACTTCTCCGCACGCCGTACGACTGCCGCTGTACAGCGCACGCGGTAGCGGTCCGGGACCGGCGCGAGCAACACGTTGGGCCTGCTGGAAGAACTGCTCCCGAGAACAGGTGGGCAGTCTCCGGCAAGACTCCGAGATCGGCTTCAGCGCGCCCTGGCCCGGCCGGATCGTCCGCTGGTCCAGGAACACCGCATACTGGTCGCCCGGCCGGGCCCGCGTTCCGAAGGTCCAGGTCACCGCAAGCGGCAGCGTCGATACCGTCGACGAGGCGTTCAGGCTGTTGATGTGCAGCTGACTCCCGCCGTGGACAAGGCCGGAGACCCGGCAACCGGTCAGGGCCCACCGCGGCCAGGCGTCGCGACTCGGTGATCATCGATCACGGCCGGGGCTACGAAGGCCCAGCCCGAGCAGTGCTCACCTCGCATCAGCACGACCGGCGGCCACTCGGTGCGGGATCCGGGTTCGCGCGGCCGGCGCGTGCGCTTCGGCCAGTCAGTCCGGCAACCGTGCCGGAGCGGCCGGCTGCCGGCAGGGCGCTGCTAGGCCGCCCGCGAGGAACTCGACCAGATCGCCGAGGAGGTCCCGGACCGACGCCTGCGCCGTATCCGTGCGCATGCTGATCTGGTAGCGGGACAGCGTGTGGACGGTCGTCGTCATCACGAGCATCCAGCGTTCGTCCAGAACGGGCCGTTCATGTCCGGGCAGTAGCTCGTACAGCAGGCTCGTGAACGCCTCGACCGTGGTCGGGGAGACCACTCCCTCGAGGCCGGCGTACCCGCCGCGCTCCACGATGTAGCGTGAGAGGAACCCGAGGTAGTGATTGTCCTCCTCGACGTGACCGGCCAGCGACCGGACGAACGCGTCGACGAGGTCGTGAACCTGCGGCTTCCCGTCGCCGGCCAGCAGATCGGCGAGTGCCCTGACTCGACTCGCCTCGCTCGCCGCGGCGCGGTACGAGGTGATCTCGCGTAGCAGGCTTTCGCGATCACCAAAGTAGTACTGGACCGCGGCGTTGTTCCGCTGGCCTGCGGCGACAGCCACGTCGCGCAACGGGACCATCGCGATTCCGTGCTCGGCAAACAACCGCTCGGCCGTCTCCAGTAGCACCTGGCGGGTCGCGGAGCCCTTGGCGTTGAGCCGGTCTCGGCCGCCCGGCCGTCTCTCCCCCGAGATCGGACCGCTCGAGATTCGACGTCGAGGTTCTGGCATCGCACATTCCCAGACAGTTGAACGGACGACTCGGCGCGGCCGCAGCGTATCAGGCCGCCATTTGCCGACGATGTTCAGACGCTCTTCGCCCGGCGACGAGCACCAGGCCCCCTCGACTGCCGCGCGGGTTCTGGGGCGGCGCCCGGCGCCCCTAGAGTACCGCCTGCCGCGACCGGCGGGCGCACCTGGCGTCGGCCGATCCGTGCGCCACCGTGCTCTTAAAGCTCGACGCTTAAGAGTTGTTGACACTCCGATCGGCGGCGCCTAAGGTCCATCTCATCGGGTCAGCGCCACCAGCGGCATCTGTTTCCGGCCGATACCAGCCCCGCTCGGCGGGCCGAGCCGAAACGCCCCGCCGTGCACGGACAGCACCCTCGACCCCGCCATATATGATCTTGATGACCGCCTGGAGTCGGCCTGAACGCATGACGTGGACGCGCTTCGATCGAATCGAGGTCTCATTTTCCGGCCCCATTTCCGGGCATATCCGCACAGCTGGATTTGGTTTCTCGGAAAAGAGAATCTGGCGTGCGACCGATTGCCGCCGCGCCGCCAGGAAGGCGACCGACGTCGACGCCCGGCTCGGCCGGGCAGCGTTTCCCGTCCAGACGACAGCAACGGAGCGAAACATGGGAAGCATCTACTTCGAGGCGGTCCTCGATATCCCCGCCGAGCTGGTGTGGGACTTCGTGGATCGCTACACCCGCTCCGAGGTCCATGTCTTCTCAGCCTGCGTGGCCGAGCGGCGGGAGGGCGAGTACCGCGTTGTCACGATCCCCGGCGGGGAGGAGGTGTGGGAGCGCAACCTCACCGTGGACCCGGTACGCCGCCGGGCGTCGTACACCG
Organism: Pseudofrankia sp. EUN1h; assembly: GCF_001854645.1. Lineage (NCBI taxonomy): Bacteria > Bacillati > Actinomycetota > Actinomycetes > Frankiales > Frankiaceae > Pseudofrankia > Pseudofrankia sp. EUN1h. The sequence goes on from NZ_MBLN01000068.1 coordinate 8,332, forward strand.
TGCCCGCGCTGAGTGGCGCCGAGTACCACCATGCGGAGATGCGGGTMGACGCCGTCGGTACTCGGTCGGCCCGGCTGACCTGGGTTACCGACTACCTGCCGCACCGGCTCGTCGACGAGCGGGCGGAGGTCTACCAGGTGATGTTCGAAGAGCTGGTCGCGGCCGTCACCTCGCACGCCACCAGTCAGGCCGGGGCCGGGTCCTCCTGACGGTCGGGGCGCCCGCGGCCGCGGGCGCCCCGGGACCAAACCGATAGATCGTTCACTTTGGCAGCCGTCGACCGTAACCCAGACGCTAATGGCAACCGCCCGAGGCTCGACTAGAGGTCAGACGAGCCTCAGGCACACCCGGCCACCGGTGGAGAACGCATTTCCACATCGACGCTCCATGCCCGATTCGGCTCTCCCATGCCGGGGTCCGACACGACTCCCGCGACACTCGGGCCATCCGCCGCCAGGAGTACCCAGTGAATGTTGATGATCTCATTCTTGTGAGTGTCGACGATCATGTCGTCGAACCGGCTCATCTTTTCCGCGGCCGGTTGCCCCGGAAATATTCGGACAAGGCGCCGCTTTTCGTCCGCCGCGACGACGGCACGATGGCCTGGCGCTACGAGGGCCTGGAGATCCCGAACGTCGCGCTCAACGCGGTGGCCGGCCGCCCGATGGACGAGTACGGCCGGGAGCCGACCACGATCGAGGAGATCCGGTCCGGCTGCTATGACATCGGCGCCCGGGTGCTCGACATGAACGCCAACGGCGTGCTCGCATCGATGTGCTTCCCGTCGTTCCCGCGGTTCTGTGGCCAGCTGTTCGCCGAGGCCGGCTCGGACCGCGACCAGGCTGCGGCGATGGTGCGTGCCTACAACGACTGGCATGTCGACGAGTGGGCTGGGACCTATCCGGGCCGGATCCTTCCGCTGGGCCTGCCGATGATGTGGGACGCACAGGCCTCGGCCGAGGAGGTCCGCCGGCTCGCTCACAAGGGCTGCCACGCGGTTACGTTCTCCTCCAACCCGCACGCTCTCGGCCTGCCCAGCCTCTACACCGACTACTGGGACCCGTTCTTCGCCGCCTGCGAGGAGGAGGGAACGGTCGTCTGCATGCATCTGGGCTCGTCCTCCACGGTGCCCACGACCTCGCCGGACGCCCCTATCGAGTGCGTCTACTCGCTATCCCCCGTCAACCTGATCGAGGCGGCGGCAGACCTCGTCTGGAGCCCGCTGTTCCGGAAGTTCCCCGCGCTGCGGGTTGCGCTCTCCGAGGGCGGCATCGGCTGGATCCCCTACTTCACCGAGCGCATCGACTACATCTACCGGCATACCCGGCACTGGTCGGGGATGGACCTGCGCGACGCGCTCCCGTCCGAGATCTTCAACGAGCATGTCATCCTCTGCTTCATCGACGACCGCGTCGGCGTCGAGAACCGACACCATCTGAACCTCGACAACATCACCTGGGAGTGCGACTACCCGCACTCGGACACCACCTGGCCGCACTCACCCGAGCGCGCCATGGAATACCTCGGCGGCCTAGCCGACGACGAGATCAACAAGATCACCCACCTGAACGCGCTGCGCCACTTCGGATTCGACGCGTTCTCCCACGTTCCGCGCGACCGGGCGACCGTCGGCGCGCTGCGGGAGCAGGCCGCCGGCTGGGACGTCAGCATAAGGTCGACCAGGCAGCTGCGGGCCGGCGCCCGGAGCGGGTTCTAGTGCGCGAGGTCCTGCGCGGCGTCAAGGTGGTCGAGGTCGCGCAGTGGTGGCTCGCGCCGTCCGCCGCGACGCTGCTCGCCGAGTGGGGCGCCGATGTCGTCAAGATCGAGCACCCGCTGCACGGTGACCCCCTGCGCGGTCTGACGACCTCGGGCATCCTGCCCGGCGAGTTCGGGATCAACTTCATGTTCGAGCAGGCGAACCACAACAAGCGCAGCTTCGGGGTCGACCTGGCCCAGCCGGAGGGGCGCGAGCTGCTGGATGGCCTTATCCGCGAGGCGGACGTCTTCGTGACGAGCTTCCTCCCGCAGGTCCGCAAGCGCCTACGGCTCGACGTCGATGACGTGCGCGCGACCAACCCTGGCATCATCTACGCCCGGGCGCACGGCGCTGGCGACCGCGGAGCGGAGCGCGAACGCGGCGGTTACGACTCAGCGCTGTTCTGGGCACGCGGCGGGATCGCGCATCACCTCACGCCGCCGGGCGCGACGGCGCCCGTCGGACCGCGCCCGTCGTTCGGCGACGGGATCAGCGGCCTGTCGCTGGCGGGCGCGATCGCCGCGGCGCTGTTCGGCCGGGAGCGGAACGGTGAGCCGTCGGTCATCGACGTGTCTCTGCTAGGTACCGCCGCCTGGGTGATGGGACCGGACATCGGCGCCGCGGCGCTCACCGGTGACGGCCTGCCGCCACTGCGCCGGCAGGAGGCGGTCAACCCACTCAGTAGCTGTTTCCAGACGGCCGACGGGCGCTGGATCTGGTTCGCCATGCTGCAGGCCAACCGCTACTGGCCCGAGTTCTGCGCATGCCTGGACCGGCCCGACCTGGCCGAGGACAGCCGTTTCATCACGGCTTCGGACCGGGCGGCCAACGTCGGGGCGTGCATGGCCGAGCTGGACGAGGTGTTCGCCTCCCGTCCGCTGCACGAGTGGCGCGCGCGCCTCGACGGCCTGACCGGCGTCTGGGCGGTCGTGCAGTCGGCCTCGGAGCTGCTCGACGATCCGCAGATCGTGGCGAACGGCTATCTCCCGGAGGTCGACTACGGATCGGCCCGGCATCGGCTCGTCGCTGGTCCGGCCCAGTTCGACGAGCAGCCGCCGAGCCTCTCGCCGGCGCCCGCGGCCGGGGAGCACACCGACGAGATCCTGGCGGCGCTCGGTGCCGACTGGGATCGCGTCGTGCACCTCAAGATCAAGGGCGTTGTCAACTGACGTGCCGTGCGCAGACGGCCGGTCCACGGCGGAGGTGACAGCGATGCCAGGTCCAGCCCTGCCTGCCGGGCGACGCAGGAGGGCGCCCGGCCCGCCGGCGGCGGCGCCTTCGGCCACTTATCGAACTCCTAGCGAAGGAGTCATGTGACGTGACACAGCAGACGGCGGTCGGTTCCGGGGCCGCTCGCCCGGTCCCGCGGCCCGACGAGATCTCGCGCTTCTTCTGGGAAGGGGCGGCAGCCGGCCGGCTTGTTTTACAGCGGTGCGTGGCGTGCCGGAAACTACAGTATCCGCCGGACGTGTGCTGCCTGCGCTGCCAGTCCGAGAAGCTCGAGCACACCGACGTCAGCGGTAGGGGCTTCCTTTACTCGTACGCGGTCGTCGCCCGCCCGCTGCACACGGGCTTCGTCGGCGCGGTTCCCTACGTCGTCGCGCTCGTCGAGCTCGTCGAACAGGCCGGCCTGCGGCTGGTCGCCAACTTGGTGGACGTGCCGGAATCAGCACCGCTGACCTGCGGGCTGCCGGTCGAGGTCGTCTTCGAATGGCGTCTCACAGTCTCCCTGCCGCAGTTCCGGCTCGCGACGGCGGCCCGGTGAGCTCGCTGGCTCGTGACGTCGCGGTCGTCGGTGTCGGATACTCCGGGCTGTCGAGGGCTGGCGAGCCGGAGCCTGCGTCGCTGCTGCTGGGCGCGGTGACCAGCGCTCTGGCCGACGCGGGGCTCACCAGCGCGGACGTCGACGGCATCTTCGAGTACAAGTTCGGGCCGGAGTCCCCCGGCGCCCAGGACGCCGCCCGGATGCTGGGCATCCCCGATCTCGCCGCGTTCGCCGACATCATGCCGACGAACCCGTCCGGCCTGGGCGGCGTGCTCGCCGGCGTCATGGCCGTCGCGTCGGGTGCCTGCGAGACGGCCCTGGTCTTCCGGTGCCTGACTAAAGCGGCCGGGCACACCGGCGGGGTCGCCGACGGGCCGCGGGAGATTCCCGGCCGCAACCAGTTCCTCACCCCTTACGGATATCTTGGCGGCATCCTCGTCGAGATGGCGCTGAAGAAGCGGCGCTGGCTGGCCGAGTACGGCCGGTCGGAGGCGGACTTCGGGCACATCGCGGTCAACGCCCGGCGGTGGTCGGCGCTCAACCCGCGGGCGGTGCTTCGTGAGCCGATCACCATGGATGACTACCTGTCGTCGCGGGCCGTCGTCGAGCCACTGCGCCTGCTGGACTGCGACTACCCGATCAACGGCACGGTCGCCACGGTCATCACCACCGCCGAACGGGCCGCGGACCTACGCCAGACCCCGGTGCTCATCGACGCGATGTCGTACGGAACCGGGCGCGGCGCGGACTGGACGTTCCACACCGACTACCTCTACGGCGGCACCTTCGACTGTGCGCACCGCCTCTGGCAGCGTTCGTCGGTCACGCTCGACGACGTCGACGTCGCCCAGGTCTACGACGGCTTCACATCGGTGACGCTGTCCTGGCTCGAGGCGCTCGGCGTCTGCGGCCGCGGCGAGTTCGGCGAGTGGATCGGCGACGGCTCACGCGTCGGGCCGGGCGGCGACTTTCCAATGAACACCGCCGGGGGCCAGCTCGCCGAGGGACGGCTGCACGGGGTCAGCTTCCTCAACGAGGCGGTGCTGCAGCTGCGCGGGCAGTGCGGCGAGCGGCAGGTGCCGGACGCCAAGGTCGCAGTCGTGGCCAGCGGCCTCTACCTCCAGTGCGGAGCCATGATTCTCACCCGCGGGTGACCGGGCGGAGCTGGGACCTAGGCCTTCCCTGCCTGGAGCGGAGTCACCACCGCCGGTCGGGCAGGTGTGACCGGCGGACACGTCGAGCGGCTCGGCCAGCCGGGACCGCGTAAGGAGGATCTGCATGGACGTGGCGGGCAAAATCGCGGTCGTGACCGGTTCGGGAAACGGCATCGGCGAGGCGATCGCGCGACGGCTGGCCGCCGACGGCGCCCAGGTCGTCGTCACCGACATCGAGCCCGAGAGCGTCGAGCGGGTGGCCAGCGAGATCGGGACCGTCGGCCTCGCCACGGACCTGAAGTCGGAGGCCAACGTCAAGGCCGTCGCACAACTCGCGCGCGACACCTACGGGCGCATCGACATCTGGCACTCGAACGCCGGCATCGCGGGCCCGCCGCCGCCGGACAGCCTCCAGAATGACGGCCTCTGGAACACCATGTGGCAGCTGCACGTGCTGGCCCACCTCTACGCCGCCCGCGAGGTACTGCCCGAGATGGTCGCGCGTGGGGACGGCTACCTGCTCCAGACGGCGTCCTCCGTCGCGCTGTCCACCCAGCCGGAGAAGGCGGAGTACGCGGTCACCAAGCACGCCGCGCTCGCGCTGTCGGAATGGCTGGCCGTCCGCTACCGGCCCCAGGGCGTGAAGGTCTCGTGCTTCTGCCCGGGCGCGATGCTGACCCGCATGCTGGCCGAGAGCGGCTTTCCCGAGGACCACCCGGTGATGAAGATGGCGCTCACGCCGGAGCAGGTCGCGGAGGTTGTCGTACGCGGCCTGGCGGACGAGCGGTTCCTCATTCTGACCGATCCCGCGGACGCCCAGTCGCTGGTCGACAAGGGGACCGACTACGACGAGTGGGTGGCGCGCCTCTCCCGCCCCATCCGCTAGGTCCGGGCGTCACCGGGGAAACCGAGGCGGGGATCGCGGCCGCGATCCCCGCCGGTCCCGGCTCCGAGCGCGCGGCTCATCCCGCGTGTCTCATCCAGGGGATGGCGTAACCGCGTCACCGCGCCGTGGTCAGGCCGAGTCCGGCAAGCGCCGCGGTCAGGCCGCCGGCCACCGTCCACCAGATCCCCACGCGCAGCGGACCAACGAACTGGTCGACGACGGCGGACGCCGCGCCACGCAGATCGCCGTCGGACACGTTGCTCACCATGAGCGATCGGCCCACCGTCAGCAGCAGCGCGAGAGCACCGGCCGTGAGCATCACCGCGACGCCCACGACGATCAGCATCCTGAGACGGTTGACCGCGCAGACGACCGCGCCAGCCAGGACGACAACGGTGAGCAGGGGCAGCCCGACGGCCGCGCGAGCCAGCCACAGCGCGGCCTCGCGGGCCCGCCCGATCCCGGGGATGGACCCGACAGTCATTTTCACCGAGATCTCGTCCAGCTGATCGCTGGCCAGCCCCAGGCCGGACAGCTGCTGCGCGACAGCCACGATGACCGGGCTCAGTTCAAGGGTCAGCGTGCCGTCTCCACCGACCGAGAGGATGCTGCCGGGCCTGCCCTTGAGCGCGGCCACCAGCTGCGCGTGCGCCGTCCTGTTGATATCTATCCAGACCGTTCTGAACGCGCCACTTTTCACGAAGCTCAGAACAACCTGGTAGCTCACCTTCTCGACGCCGGTTCCGAGAATCTCGGAAATGGTACCGCGCGACTTCCCGTCTTTTTCCTGGCCGATCTGCTCGCCCAGAGCCCTGGATACCTGGTGGGCAATAGCCTCCTGCACATCGGTGTTACTCGCCAGCGGTGCGATGCTCTTCACATACTGGTTGGTGTTGAGGATCTCGCCGTCCAGCCAGCGCGCGCCGAGCGACACGGCACACAGGAAGCAACCCAGGAGACAGAGTATGACGGCGCCGATTCGCCGGCCCAGGCCGCGGCGCTTGGGCGCGGCGCCGTTGCGGTCCTCCACGGGTGCGGCGGCCGGCCGGTCGGGGTGCGTCAGTGGCAACGGAAGGGGTCTGATCTTCAGCGGGACCGTTTCTGCATCCCGCGGCCTGCTGTCGACCGTCGTAACCGGCGGCCTCACTGTCGGGCGCTGATCGTCGACGTCGGCCACTCTGGTTCCTCTCTCACGGGTACACCCGCGTCTTCGTGGCCGTAGGTCGAGTGGTCGAACGAGGTCGAGATCCAGGTACGCACCACGCGGGCCACGAAGAAAAGGAATCCTGGGATCTCACCCGATCCGCATTGACCTGACCGCTCCCGGTCCCGAGAAAAACTCGTTTTGACCAGGCCATTAACGCCCACCGGCAGTGAGGCGTACATCAGACCGCGGGCTGATCTATTGTGGGAGCGTAAGACCAGCGCTGTAGGCGTCCTGGCGGTTCAGCCACGGCGCTGGTCAGTCGTCGATCCACGGTGCCGCGGAGCCACCGATCCAGCGGCCGCCACGGATACGCGTGGTCGGCGATGGCCGATCAGTTATCCGTCCGGCGAGGTCGAAGACCGCGGGGATCTCGAAGGCGGCCGGCTCCGGCTTCAACTGCCGCGGCAGCACCGCCCCGGCGCGGACTGTGTGGGTGACGCCGTCGGCCGGCGGCCCGTCGGTCGTCAGATGGGACGGGACAGGTAGGAGCCCGACGGAACCGCCGCCAGGAACTCGGTCAGCAGATCATCGCCGCCGCCGTGGCCTGCTCCGACGACAGCGCGCGGCGATCGGAGCCGGGCCTTCCTCACGCGTGACCGCGCCGGCCGTGATCCCTTCTTACGGCGAGGCGGCCGGGCGGCGTGGCGTTGGGGCGCGAGTATCCGTGGTCAGAAGTTGATGACTCCTCGTTGGTAGATGAAGTCGATCGAGGCGAACTGCTCTCCGAGCCGTTTCAGGGACTGGTCCACGAGCACGATGGTCACCGAGTGGTATTCGCGGTTGTCGCCGATCGGGTTCGCCCGAGGAATGCTGTCCAGGACCAGCGCGGGGCTTTTCGTGACCCACACCTTCGCCTGTCTGAGGAACTGCTCGCGGGAGCAGGTGGGTAGGTTTCGGCAGGACTCCGGGACGAGCTTCAGCACGTTCTGGCCCGGCCGGATGGTTGGCTGGTCCAGGAATACCGCGAACTGGTCGCCCGGCCGCGCCAGGTTCCCCGCGGTCCACGTGATCTTCATGGGCAGTTCCGACACCGTCGACGAGGCGCCCGGGCTGGTGATGCGGATCTGCCCGGCGGTGAAGACCAGACCGGTGACGCGGCAGCCGGTGAGGACACCGGCCGCCACGACCAGCGCGAGAGCCAGGGCGGAAGCCCTGATGCGCGACCGCGCGTTCCGGTGGATATCTGTCTGCTGTCGTGCCGTCATGCCGTCGCACTCCCGCGCCTGGAGGTCGTGTCGCGCTGCGTCGCCGTCGGGCGGATCCGCCCTTGCGTCGGGTTTCGTGTTCATCTAGACGGTCGGGGCGATCGCCGTGGAGGGCTGCTCGGAGGCGGTCTCGACCGCGGCCGGTCGGGGTACCGACGACGAACGGTGGAGCACGGTCGCGCTGGCCCCGAGATAGGCGTCTATCACGAGCGGATCGGCTTGGACCTCGTCCGGTGATCCGTCCGCGATCACCGTTCCGACATCCATGACGACGACCCGGTCAGCCATGCCCATGATGAGCGGGATGTCGTGCTCGATGACCAGCATGGTCAGGTCTAGTTCGTCCTTGAGCCGGCGAAGGAGGACGCCGAGCGCTTCGGTCTCGCGCTGGGCGACGCCGGAGGACGGCTCGTCCAACAGCAGCAGCGTCGGCGCCAGGGCGATCATGCAGGCCAGCTCGGTGATCCGCCGAGTGCCGGTCGACAGTTCCTGGATCTGCTTGGCCCGGTAGGACCCGAGCCCCATGATGTCCACCAGGTCGCTCGCTCGTCGGGCCTTCTCCTTTTCCGTCCCGGGCAGGCCGAGGACCGAGAGCGAGAAGCTGGTGGCCAGGCGCGGCTCGAACGCGAGTCGTACCGTCTCGGCGACGGTGAGCGTCGGGAACAGGGCGGCGTCCTGGAAGGAGCGGATGAGTCCCAGCCTGCCCCGCCGCTCGGGGCTTAGCGAGGACACGTCGTCGCCGTTGAAGTGGACCTGGCCCTGGTTCGGGCGGGTGAATCCGCTGATCAGCTCGAAGGTGGTCGTCTTGCCGGCACCGTTGGGGCCGATGAGGCCGACCACCTCTCCCTGGTGGACCGAGAGCGAGACGTCCCGCACGGCGGCGATGCCGCCGAAGCTCTTCCGTAGGCCGCGGACGTCCAGCAGCGCGGTGTGCGGCCTGGCCGGGGCCTGGCGAGGTTCCACGACCACGGCGAGTCTGCCGGCGCGCGCGCTCTCGGAGAGGATCGGCTTCTCGGTGTCGATGTCGAGGCCGTGGCGGGCCGCGGCCCACCGGACGTAGCGCGTTCGCAGCGGTTCGAGTCCCTGCGCGATGCCGCCCGGAAGGTAGAGGATGAGGATCAGCCAGCCGAGGTCGGTCGCGGCGATGCCCGCCGCGTCCAACGGGAGGAAGCGCGGCAGGCCGATGACGTAGAACGCGCCGATCAGCGGTCCGATCAGGAGTCCGACTCCACCAATGACCGTCATGGCGACGGTATCGATGCTCGCCTGCACCGAGAACGTGGACGCGTCGACGCTGCTCAGCAGGTGTCCGTAGATGGCACCGCCGAAGCCGGCGATGAATCCGGCCAGCGCGAACCCCTGGATCTTGAGCCGGGTGACCCGCACGGTGAAGGCGCGCGCGTTGCTCTCGTTGTCCCTGACCGCGAGCAGAGCCCGTCCGAAGGCCAGGCGGCGGACGTTCCAGGCGATCAGCAGCACGATGAGGAAGGCCGCGAGCGCCACGTAGTAGTAGGACCGGCCCGTGTCGAGGGCCTTCCCGAACACGGCGGGGCGCTCTGGTCGCGTCCCGCCGCCGAGYGCCCAGTTCTGTTCCAGTCCCCAGCCGTTTGCCATGAGGGCGAAGCCGAGTGTGGTGACGGTCAGCATGAGGCCCTTGAGCCGGAGCGCGGGAATCCCGATGGCCAGGGATATCGCGGCTCCGCCGAGGGCGGCGATGATCAGGGCCAGGGGGAAGGGCACGCTCGAGTCGAGGTGGAATGACACGACGGCGCCGACGCCGGCCACCGCGAACTGGCCCAGGCTTAGCTGGCCGCTCAGTCCCGTTCCGATGCCGACCGACACGCCCACGATGGCATACGCGATCACCGTCGAGAGGGAGACCGCGCTCGCGTTCGACACCAGCAGGGGGAGGAGCAGCGCCACCACCAGGCCAATCCCGGTGAGTCCCCAGCGGAAGCCTCTGACCTCGGGCAGCCGGGCGACCCTGGCCGGAAGTGGCTTCCAGGACGCGACCGAAGCCCAGCTGCCCTTTTCCTCTGCCCGTCCGCGCGCGCTTCGCTGGCTCAGGAGGACGACGAGGATCAGGACGTAGAACACCAGGTCGGGCAGGCCGTCGGAGTTGGGGTAGTTGAACAGGACGACCTGCTGCACGACTCCGATGAGGACGCCGGCGCCGAAGGCGATCGGCAGGCTGTACATCCGGGCGATGACGCCGGCGGTGAGCGCCCGCAGCAGCAGCGGCGGCCCGAAATCAGTGGACGAGGAGAATCCGGAGGCGGGAATCACCAGCAGCGCGGTCAGCGCGGACAGGACACCGGCCATGACCCAGGACAGGCTGGACATGTTCTGGGTCGAGATACCGGCCAGCCTGGCCGATTCCGGGTTCGCGGACGAGCATCGGATAGCGAGCCCGAAGCGGCTGTAACGCAGGAAGAGGGTGAGCGCCGCCACCGTCGCGGGACCGAGGATGAGCATGGCCGTGTAGGCCTCGTCGATACGCAGGTCGCCCAGGTTGATCACCGGCATTCCGGGAGGGCTTGGCAGGGTCACCCCGCTGAAGGCGCTGGAGTCCACCACCGAGGCGACCTCGGTCAGGAACGCGCCGACGCCCAGTGTCGCGACGATGCTCATGACCGGAGTGGTGTTCCGTAGACGGCGTATGACCACGAGCTCGGTTGCCCCCGCGGCCAGGCCGCCGGCCGCCAGTCCAGGGATCAGCGCCACATAGTAGGGCACATGGTATTTGTGGGTGAGCAGGCTCAGGACCGCGACGCCGAAGGCACCCATCTGGCCGTGCGCGAAGTTGATGATGCGGCTCGTCCGGTAGATGAGGACCAGGCCCACGGCCAGGAGGCCGAACGTCAGTCCGGAGAGCATGCCGAGYACGACAGCCGACAGCGGCAGGTGGAACCCGTGGACCGCTACGTCCGGCAGTGCAGAGATCGATGTCATGCGCCGTTCCCGCCTTGAGAGGCTGCTCCGAGGAACACCGCGCGGAGCAGGTCGTCACGGGCCAGCAGATCCGCCGAGGACCCGTCGAACCGGACCTGGCCCTTCTCCATGAAGTACGCGTGGTCCACGACACTCAGCGCGAGTGAGATGGACTGCTCGACCAGCACTACCGCGGTGCCTGCCGCATTGATCTGGCGAACCATGTCCAGGAGCCGGTCGACGACGATCGGCGCCAGCCCGAGCGACAGCTCGTCGATCAGCAGCAGCTGTGGTTTCAGGATGAAAGCCTTCGAGAGTGCCAGCATCTGTTGCTCGCCGCCGGACAGCGTCAGCGCCGGCTGGTTACGTCGCTCAGCCAGCCTCGGGAACATCTCGAAACATTCGTCGATGGCCGCGTCGAGGCGTTTCCTGTCCCGGCCCAGGCTGAAACCCAGACCTCGCAGGTTTTCGGCCACGGTCAGCGGGCCGAATACGGCCCGGCCGCCCGGTATCTGGGTGATCCCACGGCTGACCCGCTTCTCGGCGTCGACATAGGTGATGTCGTGGCCTCGTAGTCGCACGGAGCCGGCGCTGGGCATTCCGAGGCCGGAGATCACCTTCAGCAGGCTCGACTTCCCCGCGCCGTTGACGCCGAGCAGGGCGAGCATCTCGCCGTCGCGCACGGTGAAGTCGACCGCGAAGAGCACCTGGAGCTGGTCGTACGAGAAGTCGATCCCGCGGCACGCGAGCAGGGGTGCTTTCTGCCGGCCGTTGAGGGCCAGATCGCGAACCCCCTCGTCCTCGAGGATCTCGCCGACGACCGAGTCCAGGTCTCCGGTCACGCTCTTCGCGCTGCGTCCCAGCAGGGCGGCGGCGCCCAGCGCGGGCACGACCAGCGCGGCGATCGCCGCGGCGGCCGAGTATCGGGACTCGATGTCGCCGAGGAGGATGGTGCCGCCCTCACCGCCGACCAGCCCGAAGTAGATCGCCCCCAGCGACACGGCGATCGACCTGGCCCGTGGCCGGACGATCGACATCATGACCAGGCTCAGCGCCGCGACGGCGACGGCCTCGGAGGCGAACACGATGGAGAAGCCGGCGAGGCTCACCCAAAGGACGGGGATCACGGCGAGGACGAGGCCGCCCGCGAGGAACACCAGCGCCCAGGCGACCATCCTGACCAACCGGGCTGGTTCCCGCTGCCAGATCTTCTCTCCTCGACGCGCGTAGTACCACAGCGCTGGCAGCGCCAGAAGCCAGCTCGCGGCGAAGAAGGTCGCGCGCTGGGAGGTCGTCAGGCTGAACTGTTCCTTCAGCCAGAACCCCTGGTAGGTGACGACCGGGTTGACCGCCACCCCCAGCACGGCCCACACCGACAGCAGCCTCCGCACGGTGCGGATCGTCCACACCCGCCGCAGCGCCTCCCAGAACGTCAGCTCGGTGGCGTCCTCCCGACCCGACTGCGGCCCGGACCGGTCGGCCCGCATCAAAGTGGCCACCTGGTCGGAGTCGTGGCGTCCGTAGCCGGGCTCGCGAAGGCGCAGGCCAACGAGTGATGCCGCGAGGAAGACGACGCCGGCCACCAACAGGACGCCGCGCCAGGACAGCCCCACCGGTCCGGCCAGGATCGCGACCAGGGCCGGGCCGAGAATCGCGCCGATGACGCCGGCGCCGCGGTGGAAGCTCAGCGCCCGCAACCGCACCGCGGGCGGATACGCATCCATGATCATCGGACGGTGGGCGGAGTAGACCACCGCGGCCCCGGCCCCCGAGCTGCCGATCACGGCCGTCATCGCAGGCACCCACGTCACGACGCTGCCCAGTACCAGCGACGGGCCATACTGGAATCCCAGGTTCTTGGAGATCATGATGCGCTGGCTGCGCTTGTAGAAGATCGCCGCGAACTGCAGGGCCGTCAGCCCGACGAAGGTCTGGCGCTGGGTCGCCAGCATGGCGTAGGTGCTGGCGTCGACGCCCAGCGAGCTGCTGATGTCGGGGCCGAGCGCGGTGACCAGGTACGCCGTCGCCTCGTCGAGCGCCGCGAACAGGCTCAGCGCGATCAGCAGATACCAGCCGGCACCTGAAGCGGTGATGTCGGCTCCCAGGGGCCGGACCCGCCCGGCCTCACCGCTGGCTCCGGCGATGAGTAGACGTCTTCCCTCGGCTCGCCGTTGGTGCACCTKAGCGATGACGCCCGACATGACGTCGGGCGTGTCGCCGTCCGGTGCCGAGTCCGCGGCGGCGGTGGCGTGCTCGGTGTGGGCCGCGCTCACGACGCCTGCGTCGCCCGTCATCATGCCCAGGCTCCGCGCGGCGCCGACGGCGCCGGGCGGAAGCCGGCCTTGGCGGTCCAGGACGATGGCACCGGGCCAAGTGGGGCGGTGCCTAAGGACCAGCTGTTGCTCATTAGATCTCTCCCGGACGCTCTGTCGCTGCTGGGTGTCGCGGGCATCAGCACGGCGGCGGTCGCCAGCCCGGAACGGGCCGGACGACCGCCGCCGCCCTGCTGTGCTAACTGGTTGCCGTGAACGCGCTGGCCGGTAGTGGCCCACCGCTGTACTGGAAGCACGTGCAGCTGGGCGTGTACTTCAGGAGCTTGGCGACGGTGACGCCGTCGCGGCGGCCGCCGGAGTAGTCGGGCGGTCCGAGCAGCTCCGCGCTCGGGATGCTCTTCGCCTTCCCAAGTCCCGTCATGGCGTCCTGAGGCGTGAGCTTTCCACCCGCGTTCACCCCTGCCGTGAAGACCAAGAGCTGGTCGCACATGTTCCAGAAGAAATGGGCCTGTGACGGGCTCGCGCCCGAGGCCTCCATGATCTTGTTGCACAGGGCGCCCGTGGTGTTGATCGGCGGGTTGACCGTGTCGGCTGACGGGTACCAGCCGACCGCCATCGCGTTCGCGTACCGGACTTCCTGGTCCGGGTCGGTCTTGTTCCCGGCGTACGCCCGCTGCGCGGGCAGCTCATTGGTCGTGAAGCCCAGCTTCGGGAAGTACTTCTGGGTCGACGCGCCCTGGGTGAACGGCCGCAGCGTGCCGCCCTGGGTATCCAGGAACAGGACGTGGTCGATCCCCTGCTGCTTGAAGCGAAGTACGGCGCTGCTGATCGCCTGCTGAGTGGGGCCGATGTCGTTGACTCCCGACGTGGGCTTCACCAGCTGCTGGTCGGTGATCGTGAGGCCGTGGCTGGCGAGCGCGGGCTTCAGCGACTCGTCGATGGCGCGCGTGAACGGATCGGTGTTGTAGCCCACGAGGCCGATCTTGGAGTTCTGCCCGAAGAAGCCGCCCTGGAACAGGCTGTTCACCTGGAGAGCCGCCGCCCGGTTGAGGCTGAGTGCGCCCGCGGTGGCGTACAGCGGGTGCTGTTCGAAGTAGGTGTCGTCCGCGGCGAGGCTTCCGCCGGCGGCGTCAAAGGCGATGACGTTCGCGGACTGCAGGCAGGAGACGATGGTGTCGGTGTGGTTCGGCAGGTCCATCACGGCGAACACGTGATGGTCCTGAGTGAACTGGGTGCACATCTCCTGCTCAGAGGAGTCGCCCGCGGCCCTGGTCGCGTCGAGCGGGTAGAACACCGGCTGGATCTTGCGGCCTAACAGCCCGCCGTGGTTGTTCACATAGTCGGCGAGCGCCCGGTAGTAGGCCTTCGTCTCCTCATCTGTGGGTGCCGCCGCGCCACTCGACCCCAGCGAGCCGCCCAGAAGCTTGGCTAACGCCTGGAGGTTGGAGGGGAAGGGCATGCCGATCTCGATGGGCGCACCCGAGGCCGCCGACGCGGTCCCGCCCGAGCCCGAGGAGGCGTTCCCGGACGAGCCGCAGGCGGTCATGGTCACCGCGGCTGCCACCGCGATGGCGAGCGCGCCGGCCTGCCGGCCACGCATTCGTCGGGACCTCGGCCTCCGGGTACCGCTCCCGACRGGAGACCGGCGGACCGGGCCGCGCCATCGGCCAAGGCGCCTCTTGGCCTCGCCATTGTTGCCCTGATCAGCCATTTCGCTCCGTCCTCGCGTCGAAGACCTCTGTCAATGTGATGCCGGACACTACAAGTGAGAACTCACTCGGTCAAGAAGCGCCGGAACTCCATGATCGAAACTGCGAGAGGATTCATCCGGCGAACGTCGCATCGCAACCGTGGGCACCGGCGGTGTTACAGCAAGTGCCAATGGCCAAGCTAAGAAATCGTCGTGACGCTCTCCGGCGCCAAGTTACCCGCGAGCACCTCTCGTAACAGTGGGTAGCGATGTGCTGCACCCCTAGCTGGCAGGGGGCGACGTGGTCTACGTCAGTCCTCCCCCGCGCCATCGGGATGCGGCTTCGCGGGGTCCATCAGGTGGATGACACCTCCTCGACCGAGTGAGTTCTCACTTGTAGTGTCGGGTGTCGTGGACAGATCGGGCAAGCCATGTCGCGCGAGTCAGGGTTGTCCGTCACCGTGCTGACCACTGCCGAACAGATCGCGTTGAGCAGCGGTGGCGGCATGTGGACGACCAAGGCGGTCGGGCCGGTGCCATCGCTGTTGCTGGTCGACGGGCCTAACGGACTGCGTGTGTCGACCTCCGAGACGGATGTGCTGGGTGGGCCGACGAGACCCGCGACCTGCTTTCCGCCGGCCGTAGGACTGGCGCAGACCTGGGACACCGACCTGGTCGGCCGAGTCGGACGGGCGCTGGGCCGCGAAGCCCGCGTAGCTGGGGTCGACGTTCTTCTGGGCCCCGGGGTCAACATCAAACGAGATCCGCGAGCTGGCCGTAACTTCGAGTACTACTCCGAAGACCCCCTGCTCACAGGCATGCTGGGCGCGGCGTATGTGGGCGGCGTGCAGAGCCAGGGTGTGGGCTGCGCCCTGAAGCACTTTGCCGCCTACAACGCGGAGCACGACCGGATGCGTCAGAGTTCGGAGGTCGATCCGCGGACCCTGCACGAGATCTACMTGCGGGCGTTCGAGCGGATCGTGCGGGCCGCGCACCCGTGGCTGGTCATGTGTTCGTACAACCGCCTCAACGGGACGCCCGTCGCGCAGCATCACGGACTACTCACCGAAGTCCTGCGTGACCAGTGGGGATTCGACGGCGTGGTGGTGAGTGACTGGGGAGCGGTCACCGACCGGATCGCCTCCCTCGAGGCTGGTCTCGACCTGGCAATGCCCGGCAGTGGCGGCGCTGCGGACGCGCGGGTCTCCACGGCGGTGCGCGAGGGGCGTCTCGCGCCGGCTGTGGTCGCCCGGGCCGCGGGCCGGGTGGCCGAGCTCGCGGGGAAGGCGAAGGCGGCCGGCGCGCGTGGCGACTATGACGAGGTCGTTGACTACGACGATCATCACCGCCTCGCGAGGGAGGTGGCCGGACGCGGCATCGTCCTTCTGCGCAACGAGGGCGATCTGCTGCCCTTGCCCGGCCACCGGCCGATCGCGGTGATCGGGCAACTCGCCGTCCGTCCTCGTTTTCAGGGTGGCGGCAGCTCGCACGTCAACCCGACCCGCGTCGACCTTCCGCTCGACGAGCTATGCCGTCTCACCCGCGCCGACGTCGCCTACAGCCCCGGATACGCCCTCGACGGCGGTGGCGACACGCGCACCCTGCGGGCCGAGGCGGCGGGCCAGGCCGCGAGGTCCGACACTGCCGTCGTGTTCCTCGGGCTGGGCGTCGAACACGAGGCGGAGGGCGGGGACCGCGGCGACCTCGATCTGCCGATCGACCAGATCGAACTGCTGCGGGCCGTCAGCGCCGCGCAGCCGCGGACTGTCGTCGTGCTGATGCACGGCGGCCTGGCCCGCCTGGCTCCGGTCGTGGCCTGCGCGCCGGCGGTGCTCGACGCGGCGTTGACGGGCCAGGCCGCCGGCGGTGCCGTCGCCGACGTGCTGCTGGGACGGGTCAATCCCTCAGGAAGGCTGACCGAGACGGTCCCGGCCCGGCTGTCGGATGTGCCGGCGTTCCTAAACTTCCCCGGTTCCGATCAGACGGTGCTCTACGGCGAGCGCCACTACGTCGGATACCGGTGGTACGACGCGCGGGACCTGAGCGTGACGTTTCCCTTCGGCCACGGACTGTCTTACACGACGTTCGACTACAGCGACCTCGTTCTCACCGCCGCCACGGACGGGATCACGGTCTCGGTCACGGTCACGAACACCGGTGCCAGGGCAGGCCGAGAGGTGCTTCAGGTCTATGCCGGCCCACTGGTCTCGCGCGTGGACCGCGCCCCTCACGAGCTGGGTGCCTTCGCCTGCGTCGACCTGGACGTTGGGGAGTCCCRCAGGGTCGAGACGCGGGTCGACCGGGCCGACCTTGCCTACTGGGACGTCCGGGTCGACCGCTGGGTGGTCGAGTCCGGGGACTATGAGGTCGCCGTCGGCGCGTCGAGCCGTGACCTGAGACTGGCCGGGCGGGTCATGGTCGAGGGCGACTCGGTGACGACTGTCCTGACCAGCGAGTCCACCCTGGCCGAGGCACTGGCCCATCCGACGGCCGGCCCGGTGGTGCGCCGTCTGGTCGAGCAGGTGTTCGGCGGCCACGGGGCTGACGGGTCTGGCATGGGAGTCGATCTGATGAAGTACATCGCGTCGATACCGATCGGGCGCCTCGCCAGTGCCAGCGGAGACGATGCTCGTGACGGGGGCCTGCGTGCGCGGATCCTCGCCGCGATCGGCGCCGACGGGGCGCCCAAGTGATCAGGGGCCGGGCACCACGGGCGCCGCCGTCCAGCCATGCCGAGAATCACGGCCGCTGGCGGACCGGATCGGTCAGGAGTCGTCCGAGTCCGACCGGCGGATGCCGTGCAGCATCAACGCGACAATCTCGGGCGCCTGCAGCGGTCGCTGGAAGAAGAGCGGGCTCGATCCAGTCATCGTCAGGACCAGGAACGCCTGACTGGCGACCGCGGGATCCAGGCGCAGATCATCTCTGGACGGTTCGAACAGCGCCGGCAGTATCTCCCGCGCGATGAAGTCACCCGAATAGCGCTGGGGAAGCCGACCTCGGACCTCCTCAAGCTGCAGTGTGCCCGCGAACTCCCACAGCGTCGCCATCAGACCGGTGAGGATCGTCGCCGCCTGAGTCAGCCTGTCCTCCAGGGGAAGCGACCGGTCGATCCGCGACAACCGCTCCAGCGCGGGGGCGGGGTCGAGCGCGGCCCGAAGAGTCGCCAGCAGGATTTCTTCCTTGTTCTTGAAGACGCTGAAGACCGTCCCGTCGGACACACCGGCGGCGGCGACGATCTCCTTGGTCGTCAGAGTCCAGCCTCGTTCCCGCAGGAGCGGAATGGTTGTCTTGATGATGGCGGCACGCCGGTCCTCCGGCGTCTTCGGGCTGGCCCTGCGCCTGCCGGAGGCAGCGGATTCGTATGAGTGCT
Source organism: Pseudofrankia sp. EUN1h (assembly GCF_001854645.1). Lineage (NCBI taxonomy): Bacteria > Bacillati > Actinomycetota > Actinomycetes > Frankiales > Frankiaceae > Pseudofrankia > Pseudofrankia sp. EUN1h. The sequence continues at coordinate 26,572 of NZ_MBLN01000068.1, forward strand.
GACTCATTCGCGTGAGTGTACTGCCGCCAACGACCCACGCCGTTCATGATCCCACCCTCGCGCGCCCCGGTGGGGCGCAGCGCGGACCGCCGCCAGCGCCACGACTGGGGCGGGAGCGCGCCCGACAGGCCGGCGCCGGCACGGCCTGCCTGCCAGGCCGTCAACGGCCCGGGTCGGCATCGGCTGAGTGGGACGGACAAGGCCTGGTTGACCGAGTGAGTTCTCACTCGTAACCTACGGACGACCTTCCCCAATTCACGCCGAGGTTTGGAGAGACGCCGGTGGACGAGTGGATCATCTCGGTGGACGACCATCTGATCGAGCCGCCGAACGTCTGGACGGATCGGCTACCCGCCAGGTACCGCGACACCGGCCCCCGGTGGATCAGCGACGAGCACGGGGAGTCGTGGCTGTTCGAGGACACCAGGCGAATCGCCCTGGACGCCATKGGCACCGGTGGGGCCATCTGGCCGAAGGAAAACCGGCCACCGATGTTCACTCCGCTGTCCTGGAGCGACGTCGCGCCGGCGTGCTACGACCCCAAGGCCCGCGTCGAGGCCATGAACACCGACCGCGAGCTGGCGGCGTTGTGCTTCCCCAACATGGCTGGCTTCGCCGGAAGCCTCTTCCAGCGCGCGAAGGACAAGGACCTGGCGTTCCTGTGCATCCAGGCCTACAACGACTGGTATCTCGACGAGTGGGTGGCCGCCTACCCCGGCCGGTTCATCGGCCTGGGCCTGGTGCCCTTCTGGGACGGCAACCTCGCCGCGGCCGAGGCGGAGCGGGTCATCGCGAAGGGCGCCAGAGCACTCTCGATCAGCCAGGCACCCGACAAGATCGGCTTCCCGCCGGTCATCGACCCGCACTGGGATCCCCTCTTCTCGGTGATGAACGACGCGCGCCTGTCGCTGTGCATGCACCTCGGCAGCGGCATGAGCCCGGCCGAGGAAGACTCCAGCGCCGACTGGACGACGCGCATGCGGGAGGCGATCAAGAACAACGACCTCACCGAGGTCGCCAAGCGCGCCGGCGTCAGCACCGAAGAAATGAACCGGAAGCGAAAAATGCTCCCAGGCACCAGCACCTCGCTCCTCGGCGCGCGCATGGGCTCGGCGAGCCTGAACGACTGGCTGGAGAGCGACAACTTCGAGCGATACCCGAACCTCAAGCTCGTGCTGTCCGAGAACGGCGTCGGCTGGATCCCCTCCGTGCTCTCCCTCGCCGACTGGACAGAGACGCTGAACCGAACGGCCGAGCCCAAGGAGGGGCCGCTGCCGAGCGACATCTTCCGGCAGCACATCTTCGGCTGCTTCATCCACGAACCGATTACGCCGAAGCTCATCGACGAGATCGGCGCCGACAACATCATGGTGGAGACCGACTTCCCCCACACCGCGACCAACTGGCCACACTCCCTCGACCGCGTCCGTGAGTGCATCGCCGGCCTGCCCGCCGACATACAGCACAAGATCATTCGYGGAAACGCCGAGCGGGTCTTCGACTTCATCCCGTCGGAGCCTCCGGCGCTGCTGGCCTAGCGTGAGCCTCGGCCGAGGCCGGGATCGAAATGGCGAGGAAAACCCGGTGAATCAGACACCCGCCAAGATCGTCTGCTTCTCACACCTGGGGATAACGGTCACGGACATCTCCGCCTCGGTCGACTTCTACACCAGGATCCTCGGCCTCGTCCGCCGGTTCACGGACGAGCGGGACGGATGGACCCGCGTCGGGCTAGAGGTAAACGGCACGATGGTCGAGCTGTTCAGTCCCCACGTCAGCGCGGATCTCTGGCACAGCATTGATCCCTTCTACCCGAAGGATCTCGGCCGGCCCAAGATCGCGCTGACCGTCGCCGACGCCGCGGCGACCTATCAGAGTCTGATCGAGGCGGGCATCACCCCGCTGTGTCCTGTCACCACCACCCGCGTCTCGGCGTTCTTCTTCATCGCAGACCCAGACGGGACTCCCATCCAACTGCAGGAGTTCMTCGACGGTCAGCAGCGCGTGGCCGAACTGTTCGCATAGCTCGACGCCACGCCGCCGAGCACAGATCGACTCCGTCCTGCCGTCTGAGCCCTGAGCCCAGGCGGCAAAACCTCGAACTAACGCCCAGCGCGGCGGGCCTCGTTCGTCCAGATCTCCGCACAGGCCACGCTCAATGGCGCCGGACCGATACCTCGCCCCTTGATCAACATTTTGCGGGAGCCCCRTCGGGCGGGGCTTCGGCCAATATCTCACCGAGGGTGGCCCCACCGCCGCTATGCGGCCGAGGTGAGCGATGCTCGACGCTGTGTCTCGGTCCGGACCTCGGCGACAAGCGCTCGTGCGGTGCGGGCGCTGACCTTGAGCCGCTTGCGCAGGACTTCTGCAGAGATGGAGCGGTGGTGCTGTTCCCAGTGCGCGGCGTCCGCTGCGCGGGCAAGGTCCAGCAGTTCCTCGTCCAGGGGCCGAACAGCACGGCTTCGGGCCGGCACACGAGGCGTGTCTCCCAGCACCCGTGCCGCAGGATGGTCCACGGCGGTCCCTAGGACCGCATCGATTCTGTGGCTGGCGGAATCGACGCTGTGTCAGTCGCGCGGTCCTCGATAACTTTCATGTCTCGTAGCAGGCTTGGCCCGACCTCTGCCCAGCCGATCAGGAAGAGGGGGCCGACGGCGTCGAATACGGCCTTGCCGTAGTTGCCTGGATGAGAGGATCGGCGATGTTCAGGGCGAKGGTGACGACGCCGGCGAAGACCATCAGCCTGTGGGGTGCAACTGGACGGTCAGAGGCGCCGATCTGGGCAAATGACGCATCAGGGATCATGACGGCATGGTGTCGACGGTCGTGTTCCTGCTGA
>NZ_MBLN01000069.1:0-1738 GCF_001854645.1 Pseudofrankia sp. EUN1h
AGTCCCCCTGGTCCGCCAGGGTGACCGCGAGGTTCGACGCCGCGCGGATCGTGTCCGGATGATCCTCACCGAGCACGCGCCGACGCCACACCAGCACGTCCTCCTCCAGGACACGCGCAGCCGGAAAGATACCCTGGGCCCACAGTGTGTCCGCGAGGTCCGCCGCCGCACGGACCGTGTCCCGATGATCCTCACCGAGTGAGGTGGCCCACCGATCGTGGACGTGTTCACCGATGCGGCGACTGGTCGGATAGTCGCCCTGGTCACGCAAAGCCTCGGCCAGCGCCAGCACGAAATCCCGGCCCGTGTCACTGTCGGTATCCAACAGACCCGTCGCCAGGACATGCGGATACAACTGCGCGTACCGGCCCCAGCCCGCAGGAGTCGTCCGATCGGGCGGATGGCCCCGGGCAAGCAGCCCCTGCGCCACCCGGCGCAGCACTGGCCGAAGCGCCTGCGGGGTGTCGTCCCGCAAAACGGCATGGACCAGCCGGTGCATCACCACCTGGTCACCCTCAACTAGTCGCACCATCGCAGCACGCACCAGCGTCCCGACGACATCCCGCAACGCCAACGGATCACGCACAGCCTCATCCAACGGCGCAGGCAGCAGATCTGCGACCTGCGGTCGGATCAGGTCCACCGGGATCGGCTCCGGACCGAACTGCGCCCACAACCGCACCAACAACACCGCCGACTCATCCAGCCCACGTAGCGCCACCGTCCACGTCGCCGCGACCGGCACATGATCCAGCGGCGTCCCCCGGGCCATCACCTCAGACACCCGCTCGCGCAGCAGATCCACATACTCACCAGCAGGCATACCGGTCTCCGCCAGCCACGCACCCGCCTGCTCCAACGCCAACGGCAAATCGTCCACCGCCGCCGCGATCCGCTCCGCCTCCGCCACCGACAGCCGCGGCGTTCTCTCCCGCAGCAGTGCCACCGACCTGTCACGGGGCAGCACATCGACCTCCACCGTGCCGGCAAGCCGCGACCAGGTCGGATCTCGGGTGGTCACCAGCACATGCCCACCACCACCAGCCGCCGACAGCACCCCACACAGGTCGTTCGGCGTTTCCGCGTTGTCAACGATCAACAGCCAACGCGCGAAACGGCCCCCCTGGCGCAGCAGCTCCACCACCGCGCGGACCGACTCGTCCGCCTGCCCAGCCACCCCGACCCCGACCCGATCCGCCAACGCCGCCAACGCACCCAGCACCAGCGCCAGATTCTCTGCCGGCACCCACCAGACCAGGTCATAGTCACCGGCATGCCGGTAGGCGTACTGCACGGCAAGCTGCGTCTTGCCGACCCCACCCAGACCGTGCAGGGCCTGCGGTACAGCCACCGCCCGACCATCCCCCACCAGACGGGCCCGCAGATCCGCCAGCTCCCCCTCACGGCCCGTGAAATGCGGATTCCGCGGCCACGGCAACGACCACACCACACCACCCGCCGCCGCCGCCGAGCCTGAACGGGCAGCATCCGCCCGAAACACCGGATTCGCCGGAAACAGCTCCAGGGCAGCCRCACACAGTGCTGCCCGACCGTCCTCGATCAGCCCGTTCGCCAGCAGCCCCGACACCGCCGACCAGAAACCCAGACCATCCGTCACCGCCCACGACGGCAACCGCTCCACCGGCACACCCGCAGCCACCAGCACCCGCCCAGCCGAACCCGCATCCGGGAACACCCTCGCGAACTCCGCGACCTCACCCACCGACAAGCCACCCAC
>NZ_MBLN01000070.1:0-10721 GCF_001854645.1 Pseudofrankia sp. EUN1h
CGGAAGATCCCCGCGCGTGCGGGGACGACGCTTGCTGAGCTGGGGTTTTAGTGGCGGGGGCGGGCGAACAGTATTAGTCCGTCGTAGTCGATGGGTTCGCCGCGGTCGCGGCCGGCGGTGCGGACTGCCCATTTCTGTTCGTTGTTCGCTGGTTCGATCATGATGGCTTGGCCGTCTCCTACTCGGTCGGCGAGGAGGGCCCAGAGGCGGTCGCGGACGCGAGCGCTGGGGTTGCCGACGAAGACGCYGGCGGCGACTTCGATCATCCAGCGGGTGAGGTGGCCGCGGAGTCCTTGGGCAGTGGCGATGAGGACGACGACGGTCACCAGGGTGGTGGCTGTTCGTCGAGGTCGGGTCCGGTGACGCCGACGATGGTGTTCTCGGCGGGGAGGTCCGCGAGGTCGGCTGCCCAGTTGACGCCGCCGGCTACGGCGCCGTCGAACTCGTCCCAGAGGTGGAGCGAGTCCTGGTCTGGAAAGTCGGCTTCGTCGCCGAGGAGCAGGGTCTTGATGTCGCGGATGATGCGGGCCATCAGGTGACCGTCGGCGACTCGGTCGCGGAAGGCGGTGCGGATGGCGCGTTCGTCGGTCTGGCCTCGGGCGGCGAGGTCGAACGCGAGCGGGATGGTGTATTCGGCTTTGTAGAGGTCGGCGATGTCGAGGACGAAGGAGGTGGCGCCGCCGGTGTGGACGAAGCCGAGGGCTGGGCTGGCGCCGATGCCGACGATCGCGGCGTGGCAGATGCCGTAGAGGCAGCTGTGCCCGGYTGAGAGCAGCCGGTTGATGTCGTCGCCGGCGGCGAACGGCTCGCCGGGTTTGTAGTCGCGGCGGGTCCAGTCGACGCCCGTGCGTTTCGCATGCTCGCGGTAGATCTTTTTGACGCGGGCGCCTTCTCTGCCGCGTAGTTGCTGCATGGTGGCGTCGCTGACGTCGTCGTCGGGGAAGCGCATCCCGTACATGTGCCGTGCGACGGCGAGGCGTTCTTTGGTGCGGGTGACGAGGTAGGCCTGGCGCATGAGCAGGCCGGCGCCGCGGCTGGGGCCGAGGCCTGCGGCATACATCCGTACCCCTCGCTCCCCGACCCAGCACACGGCGGTCCCGGAGTCGGCGAGGAGGCGCACGGCGCCGCTGGTGATGCGGGTGCCGGGGCCGAGCAAGAGGGTGGCGACGAACGCCGCCGGGACGCGGACCGTGCGTTCCTTGTTCACGAGAACGACGGCGTTGTCGGCCCGGTCGACGTGGCATTTCTCGACGTAGAGGCTCGAGATCCGGTCCTCGATGCGGTGCAGATCCTGCGGGTCGGACAGCCACCACATGTCAGCCGCCTCCGGCGAGCGGCGCGAGGGTGAGCAGGCCGCAGCCGTAGGCTTTGCCGGCACCGACGCCGGCGAGCAGTGTCCGGCGGGCCAGCTCGGAGTCGGTGATGCGAACGGCGCCGTCGAACGTCGCGGTGTTCAGGACGACCCGGCGGGTCTGGGCGTCCGCGTCATGGCCGTTCTTGAAGAAGATGAGCCGGTCGCGTGCGGACAGCTGGACCATAGGGATCGTGCCGTCCCCGCCGTCCGGGGTCGTGAGCAGGGTGAAGCCCCAGCGGTCGAGGCGGCTGGTGAGCCAGTCGAGCTGGTGGGCCGCGGTGCGGTGCGCGACGCGTACGCCACGGGGCCGGGGGGCGGCCAGGCGTTCCTTCTGCCTGGCCGTTGGACTCGCGGGGTTGCGGGTCGCGGAGACCGGATTGGCGCGTAGGCGGAAGCCGAACTCGCGGCCGGCCTGGATGCGGTCGAGTAGCGGCTGATAATCACGAACGAGAGCCTGGGGGTCCTCGGCGTTGGTCCAGCCGGCCTGTTCGATGACGTGATCCCAGGACGGGCGGGAGTCGGTGAGCACGAGCAGCTCGGCTCGGTGGTTACGTGGATCGGCGCGGTCGATCGGGGTGTCGAGCCGCCAGAGGACGCGTTCGGTGACGGGGTGGCGGGCGATGGAGCCGAGGACGGCCGCGTGCATCGCCTCGGGACTGCGGATCAGTTTCTGGGCGCCCTGGCGCAGCGGGTGGAGCCAGACTCGGGACAGGTAGGGCATCGGTCACCATCCGAGAAGAGCGAAGGGGTCGTGGCTGCCCGCGCCGCCACCGTCACCGGCCGGCCCGTAGGGCGGCGAGGACGAGAGGTGGACCCAGTCCTGGCGGACGCGGCGGCTGGTGAACGACCGGGACAGCGGGTCGAAGGTGCTGGGAAGGTCCATCCGGACGTCGTCACCCCTGGGGTCATCGAGAGTGACGGGCAGGGCGATGCCATTCGGCCGGGCAGGGCGACGGTCGGACTTCTCCTTGTGGCTGGGGGTGGCCTGCCAGGGCACCTCGCGCAGGACCTCGTCAACCGCGCCGGGCCATGTCACCGCGTCAGGCTTCTCGCGGCGGTTGGGAGGCAGGAGAAGCGGCTGGGTGGGTGGGCAGGCACGGCGGCCGAGGGCGAGCGGGAAGGCAGGGTTGCGCAGCGCGTCGGCAAGGGCGGCCAACAATGGATCGGGCGCGCCGACGGCAGCGACGAAAACGGCGTCCTGCAGGTAGAACCGTTCGGTGACCCCCGTGTATTTCGCGGGGGATGTGGGCTTCTGGACGTGCTTGCCGGTCACCGCCGCCGACGGCAGCGGGCGGCCGCGATAGTCGCTGACGGTGTGGTAGTCGCGCAGCAGCGTGCCAGGCTGATCGGTGCGTACTCCGAGGACGAGGCCGAGAAGGTCCTCGATCGAGTCGGTGCGCCGCCGGCCCTGGGCAGCGGCGAGCAGGCCTATCAGGCCACTCTTGGTTGGTTCGGTGCCGGTGTCGCGGCGGTTGTACATGCTGGGCCCGGCCCAGGACTGCATCGGGCCGGCGAGGCGCAGCACCAGGCAGGAGCGGGGGGCGTCCACCGAGGCCGTCGACGATGAGGCGTTCACTGGGCGGCGTTCTTCAGCTGTTCGCGGGCGGCCGTGACGATCGTCGAGACCAGCGTGGTGAACGGGACCGCCGGGCCGAAGGCGGTGGTCAGTGTTTTCGCGTCCTGCTGGTCGTCCGGGGCGCGGTAGGTGGCGGCGGTGAGGGTCGGGGTGAGGCCCCACAGCTGGCCGACGTCGGTCATCTCCTTCGCGAGGCGCCGGGCGGACTCGTCGAGGACGCCCTGGCCGCGGACGGGCTTCTCGAAAGCGGAGACGAGGTTGACTGGCTGGTCTGCGCGGACCGCGACCGCGAGCAGGTTGGGGGGCGTGCGGTGCGCGAACGAGTTCTGATGCCCGGTCGGCATCGACGTCGCGAACGCGCTGAGGAAGACCTGCAGCGCCTCGACGGTCGCTTCCACGTCGCCCGCGAGGTTGTCGGCAAGTTGGTGCAGGCCGACGGTCGCGAACCGGTAGAGCGTCGCGGACTGGAACTCGACTGTACCGATCATCCCGGCGCCGGTCTCCTCCTTCGGGTTCTCGTCGTCCACGGCCGTGTAGTAGTCGAACTCGACATCCGCGGCGTGCGTCGACAGGGCGTGCGCGACCTGGGTGGCGGCGTCGACGTTCAGCGCGGGGATTTCCGCGACCATCCGGCCGAACAGCGCCACGTCGATCGGGTGACCACTGCCGAGGATCTTCCTGACCGGTAGGCCCTTGACCTCGGCGGCGAGGCTGGTGTCGTCGAATGCTGCGAGGCGCTCGGCGTCGTTCTCGACCAGGTCGACGAGCCGTTCGAGCTGCGGGCGGCCGAAGAACAGCAGGTAGGCGGTCTCGGTTGCCTTCTTGCCCGGTTTGATGCCGAGGGCCCCGGTCAGGACGCTGGTTGCAAGCCGGGTGCTCGCGTCCTGGTCGAGGCCGCAGCGGGCAGCGATCCGCTTCGCGTAAAGTTCGGAGATTTTCTTGGTGCGGGTCGCGAGCTGGGCCTCATCGACCTGATCGGCGAACGCGGTCCGCGTCGCGCGCTTCCACGCCTGGGAGGAGACGCGGGCACGCTTCGTCCCGCCGTAGACCGCCTGCTTCGGCGTTCCGGCGTCGTCACGGTTCAGGTTTGAGGGCGGGACGGTCTGCAGGATGTGAACGTCGATGTAGCAGCGCATAGGAGTGGCTCTCTTTCTTGTCCCGAAACAGGAAAAAGGTACGCGAGAACAGGGTGGGGTGGTTGTTCAAGACGGCGTGGGCGTCGCGCCGACGACGGGTGAAACGCCGAGAGAGTCCGGCGGTTGTGTGGTTAGATGGCCTTCTCTGTCTGGTCGCGTCCGGTGAAGTAGTCCCTGCCCCAGCGGCGGCGGACGGTGCTGATCTGCTCGGGGACCTGCCAGGCGACCAGGTCCTGGAACAGGCGGGTGTAGTCAAGGCCTTGCGGTATTCCCCGCAGCTGGCGGACCAGGCCACGGAGGTGGTATGAGGCCTCGTCCAGGGAGGTGGCGGTCGCCGCCGCGTTGAACCGCCGATCGACCGCGTCCACGCTGAACGTGCCGCTTTGGCGCAGCCTCAACAGCGCCCTGCCCAGGCCGACGCCAGGTCGGTGCATCGAATCTGAGATCGACTGCTGGTGAACGGCGTACAGGGTCAGCGCGGTGTGCTCTGCCTGGAGTTTTTCGGAGGCCCGGCCCGTTGCGGTGAGCATGCGGTAGAAGCCCCACATTTCCGGGACACTGCCCGCTTCCCGGCCCACCCCGCGGCGCAGCGCCGCCAGATCGGCGCCACTCCGTGGGTTGGCGCGGTTCGGACGTTCCCAGAAGAAGTCAGGCTGGGGTGGTTCCGCCTGCGCTGACGTCGGGGCCGGGGCGACGGACTCAGTGGTCATGGTGGTCTCCGGGATCGGGGTCAGAGTGCTGGCGCGGCGGCGGGTGCCGGAGCTGGGCTGGCGGATGCCTGGGCCGGGCCGGCGGGCGCTTGGGGCAGGCCAAGAATGTTGGTGAGGGACCGGGTGAACGACATCTCCGCGGTCGCGAGCCGCGGACCATACTGCTTGTCGGGATCGCGGCCCAGGAAAGCGCCAGGAGGGGCGTCTGAGAGCGCCGGTTCGGCGACTTCCCAGGCGAGTCGGCGGGCCGTGATCGTCCAGGCTTTCAACGCGTCGCGTGTCTTGTCAGGGTTGCGCGCGAGCCCGGTAAGCAGTCGGCGCACTGCCGKGGTGAGAGCGTGGACCAGCACGTCGCCGAGCCGTTGGCTCTTGTCCCAGGGCACCTTGGCGCCGCCGGCGGCAGCTCGCAGATCGTTGCCGAGCTGGTTCGCCGCGATCCTTAGTTGCTCGGCCTGGTCTGCGATGGTCAGGACGGTCTCCCGGACCTCCGAGACTCCGACCAGCGCGACCACAGGCAACGGGATCTCGTCGACCATGACGTCCTCGACGACGGCGGACTGGTTGCCGTACCGCACCCCGACGGTCAGTACCCGCAAGGGCAGGTTCTCTGGGACGAGGTCGTACACCTGCAGTCCCGCCAACTGCGTCAGCAACGCCGGTGCCGAGATGCCTTCCTTTGTCTGCACATTGGTCGCGAGCAACGCTTCCAACCCACGCCAGGCCGCACGCCCCGGCTGGTGTCGCACGGGCCGCAAGGGCGGCTCATCGGCTTTCGGCTTCTCCACCTGCTTCCAGGCCGTGTGTGGTTCCAAATCGTGGACCGCGCCGCGCAGACGATCACCCGCGGTGAGAACGACCTGGCGCACGACGAGCTCGCCCCCCTCGCTCACCTGCTCGGGGATGAGGCGGATCCGCCGGGACTGCCAGGTCAGCAGATCCAGAACGCCCTTCGCGGAACGTTCGAACCATGTGTCATCAGCGGGACTCTCCGCGTCCCACTGTGGTCGGTCATCAGACCCACGCGGCCGGATCTGCGCGTTGAGCATCAKGGTATGGAAGAGTTTCGCTCCCAGCGGGACCACCACCCCGAGCTGCCCGACCGGACCTGTCGGGTTGCCGGTCGTTTTCCCTGCCGATGCTCGCGGGTCGTTGGCCGCGCCGGACTTGATCGCTGCCGTGTCCCAACAATGCGCGGCCAGCAGTGCACGCGCTGCGGCCCCTGCCGACAGCGCCGGCGGGTTGTCCTCAGTGCGCGCGCTGAACAGCGGGACATTGTTGCCGGTGGCCAGCCGCGGTATCAGCAGAGACACTGGCTTCGTCTCGTCCTTCGCCGTCCGCAGTCCTGCTACCTGTGCGAACGGCTGCGTGTCGTCGAACAGGTCAAACCTGGCCCTGCGGTCCTCCAGATATTTGATGATCGGTCCGCTGTTGAACTCTCCGACGTGCCACCGTGCGGACCACTGCTCGTTGTCCACCGGCGCACCGAACGCATCCAGAACGATCGGCAGAAGAATCTGCCGGAAGACCGCGACTGCCTCGAGTGGATCGTCGAGGGCGAGCCCATCGAACTTGTGTGCTTCCACCAGCGCCGAGCGGATGCCGACCTCTACCCGGCGTCCTTCCCGAACCAGCGGTATCCAATGCTCATCAATGAGACTGAACGTGACCATCGCACCCCCGTCTTTCGCCGGCCCGACCTCGTCGTCGAGCACCACCTGATGTCTACTCGCCACCACCGACAGTTCTGCTCTTCAGCAAGGACCGTCGTTGCTTCTAAGCGACGTCCATCTCGTTCGTTGGCTCACGGCTCGCTCCCATCGTGTGCCTGGCCACGTCGTTCGCGGCGATGGTCGAGCCATCGCAGCCATAAGATCCGGCGATCTTTGGAGTCCTGCGGCGCCACCGCCTCGATAAAGCGGACGATTACGAAGGCGCTGGCGACGATGGCGATCACCGTTGGCGACGACTGTGTCGCGACCACGGCGGTCAACGCCGGCGCCCCGAGCACACTCGAGGAGCGCCTGTGCGTTCGCCTCGGAGGGTTCGCGTCCGGGATCCGTGTCCGTCGCGCGTGCTCATCGCCTGAGAGCTGCGATGCACTGAGATCTGGACGCACTATGCCCCCGGCTACGTAGCGTGACAAGTCGGCGTCACTCTACATGAACGGCCAATTAGGCTCTCTTACAGAGGCGACTCTCTCGACGATCAGTCGATCTGAGATACCGTGGCATGGTCCCAGCCCATCGCCGGGGTCATCCGTAGGCGCTCTTCGAGCACCGACACGGGCGTAAGCCGTCCCCGCCACAGCGGGGTTCAAGGAACCAGCCAACGCCACCTCAGCCCAAATCAGCGTCGAGGCAGCGCAGCCAGGCGGTCATCGGCCCGTCACTCGGAGGCCGAGGTCCTGGCGGTAGCTGAGGTGGTGGCCGCCGAGAACCGCGGTGAACTCGCCAGATGCCGGATCGGGGTCGACGGCCAGGGCTCGGCTGTGCCGGAGCCAGGGGTCGTGGTGGTTGTCGCGGTCGCGGCGGGTGCCCCACGCGTCCAGTGGCCTCAGCGCCAGCGCGGCAGCGGTGAGCTTCGGTCGTGTGGACGGGAGGCGGATCGTCGCGCCGACGACCTCCTCCAGGACGGCGTCGTCATGGGTCGGGACCTCGCCGTGCTGGCCGAGCCAGGTGCCGCCGAGAGTGCGGTAGCCGCCGCCTTGGGCGGGGCAGACGAGCACGACCTCGACGGACTCGTCGCCGTCGCGGACGACGGCGGCGACTCTTTCGTCAGTCGTGAGTGGGGCGGTCGACCGTTCGTGCAGGCCATCAAGCGTAGGCCGGCCGAGATCATGCTTGCCGGCGAGCAGAAACGCGCTGGCGTTCTCCCTACGCGTGCTCTCCTTGTCGTTCCGCTCGGCCTCGGCGGCGGAGATCGCATCGGCCCATTCGGGCGGGCAGATGGCGTCGTCGCTGTAACCGGTGGCGACGAGGCGCGGAACGTCGGCGGGTACCGACCRGCCGCTCGCGCTCGCGGCCTGGCGAACCAGCGCGGCGGAGCGGAGCAGGAGATGGTTGCCGTAGACGTGCTGGCTCCCTCTGGGAAAGGTCGGCGGTCGGTCGTTCGGGTCGAGTCGCAGGCCGCTGACGAGGACCCGGGGGCGTCGCAGCCGGGTGGGCCGGTCGCTCGCTGGCCGTTCGTGCCGGTGGAGTCGGCCGATGCGCTGGAGCAGCAGGTCGATCGGGGCCAGGTCGGTGACGAGAAGGTCGACATCGACATCGAACGACTGCTCGGCGACCTGGGTCGCGACGACGACGAGCCGGCGCGGCCTGGCGGCAGCTCCCTGGCGGCCAGGCCGCCCGAGCTGGTCGACAATCGTCTCTGTGCGCCGGGCGCGTTCCGTGGCGACGAACCTGGAATGCAGCAGCACCAGATTGTCGCCCAGCGCAGGCCGAAGCTCCTCGTAGATGTCCTGCGCACGGGCGACGGTGTTGCAGACGACAAGGACGCAGCCGAGCGGCTCACCGGCCACGTCGTCTCGACCGATTTCCGCGAGAACGGCCTCGGCCACGGTTCGGGGTGCGAAGTCCTCGGTCTCGTCGAGCACGTCGACCGTTACTGTTTCCGACGCCCGCCACGGCGGGTCGGACCTGACCGCAACGTTCAGCTCCCCGTCGATGGCGCAGACCGTCGTCGTACTCGGATAGCCAGACGGCTCGGGCAGGTCGCTGAGATCAATCTCGGGTTGCCGCAGTGCGCCCTGCATGTACGCGACTACCAGCGCCCGGCGAAGGGCGGGCGGCAGCGTCGCGGACAACAGGACGACCGGAACGCCGGCGTCGGCGAGCCAGCGCAGCGCCTCGAACAGGAACTGCGCCATGTAGACGTCGTAGGCGTGCACCTCGTCAAGCACGACGACCCTGCCAGCCAGGCCCGCATGCCGCAGCATCACGTGCTTGGTCCTGGTAGCGGCATGCAGCAGCTGATCGACCGTGCCGACGGTCACCGGCGCAAGCAACCCTCTTTTCCCGCCGAAGAACCAGTCCGCCGCTGCCACCCCGTCATGCGCGGTCCTGTCCGGAGCCACAGAAACGCTGCCTCCAGTAGAGCCGTACGAGTCGTCCATCCCGTAGCTGTCCTGCTCGTCGGCGACGCCCGCGAAGCTGACATGGTCGCGCAGCGCCGCCCACTCCTTGTTGAACCGCGCCCGGCCATGCAACAGCCCGATCGGCACCTCGGGATCGACCGAGGCCAGCCACTCCCGAACCCGGCTGAACATCGGATCGGAGGTCGCCTGCGTCGGCATGCCAACAAACAGCCCGTCCGCGCCGAACCGCCGCGCAAGAACCTCGGCCGCGGCCAACGCCGCCTCCGTCTTCCCCTCGCCCATCGGCGCTTCCAGGATCAGCAACCCCGGGCCGGGCATCTCCTGCGCGAGCTGGACAGCCGTGGCCTGCGCCGGCCGGGTCGCTGGAACCCTGAACCGGCGCTCGACCAGCTCGGCGGTCGCGCACGGTACCAACGACGCCGAACGCCAGCCGCCGCGCAACCCGAGCTTCCCCCACGCGCAAGCGGCCCGCTCCCGGGCACTGTCGAGGGAGATGTCCGCGAGATCCGACAGGCCGCGGAAATTCTTCTCGTCGCTGGCGATCCAGTCCGCCATGATGATCAGACCTGACACGGCGAGCTGGCCGCCTCGGCGCGGCGTCCCCAACTCTGCGAATGCGCCGACCTCAAGACCAAGGCCGGTCGCGACCTGGTCGACGAAGCCGTCCTGAACCTGCCGCCAAACATCCCCCTCGCCGTGCAAACGACGCTGTACCTGCAACGCGGCACCCGCAGTGGGGATGACGCCGTGATGCCCCGCGATGAGCGGCCATACCCACTTCTTCGCCGAGGAAGACCACCCGGCGGTCCCGAACCGGCTCCAGACGATCGAAGCGCCCGCCTTGGTGTGATGCCAACGCGCCGAGTCAWTCCGGCTCAACGGCCCCCAGGTGAGACCCGCCTGCTGAACCTGCGCGGCGAGCCGCTCGTCTTTCGACTGAAACGCCGGCGATGCCTTCCCCACGTCATGCAGCCCGCACAGCAAAGCGAACAACGAGCGGCCCCGCCCGTCGCTGGCACCGTCAAGATGCTCCTTGACAGCCGGAGCAAGGAACCGGTCCCAGATGAGCTCACCGACCGCAGCAGTGTCGAACAGATGCCCCAGCAGAAGGTGCGGCGACCCCTGCGCGTCCGACTTTCCCCACACCACGCCCAAGGCTGACTCGAGCATCACGTCCCCCGTATCGACGTTGTCGCACACATCAAACCATCAACGGCGCACAACCCTGGCAGTGGGCGTCCTGATAGGTCCACGCCGGGGCGAGGGGTAAGACTCTGGAGAAGATCCCCGCGCGTGCGGGGACGACGAGACCACGACCGACAACGAGACCGCCCTCGCGGGAAGATCCTCGCGCGTGCGGGGACGACCACGGCGCGCCGCTCGTCACCCGGATCCAGCCTGGAAGATCCCCGCGTGCGCGGGGACGACAGACTTCGTCGCGACGGAGTCCAGGACGACTGAGGAAGATCTCCGCGTGTGCGGGGACGACACCAAGACGATCACCGTCACCGGCGACACGACGGGAACATCCTCGCGCGTGCGGGGACGACCGTCGGTGGGTGCGGATCGACACTGGTCAGCGGGGAAGATCCCCGCGTGTGCGGGGACGACCTAAACGAATGGGGTGCCCAGGGTTGGGACGTGGGAAGATCCCCGCGCGTGCGGGGACGACCCCTTGGGGTCGAGCTGGGCGTTCTGGTCGTCGGGAAGATCCTCGCGCGTGCGGGGACGACCGGCGACCGGCGCCGGATCGGCTCGGCTCGGCTCGGCTCGGCCATGGTGAAAGATCCCCGCGCGTGCGGGGACGACCGCGACGTCGAATGGCTGGACCCGATGCCCGAGGGAAGATCCC
>NZ_MBLN01000071.1:0-149620 GCF_001854645.1 Pseudofrankia sp. EUN1h
CCTGATCAAGTGGGCGGGATCCGAGGATGGTCGGAAGATCCCCGCGCGGGCGGGGACGACACTTGATTACCTGGGAGTTTAGCGGGCGATAAGGGTGAAATACATCGGTCCGTCTCGGACGAGGGTCGAGACCGATGTCCTCCGACCTTGCGGTGCGCGACTGCACGAGACCACGCCAAGCCCTCGTGGCCTTCGCCCTTCCAGCCCGCTTCCTGCCGATGTCATCCGGAACAACCGCGCGATGCGTCCGCTGCCACGCTCCGCTCGTCGTCAACRCACAGGAACATCAGCAACCCGTCGTGCCGCAGCCCAGAATGTCACCTCTGTCGAGGACCGATATCGGTACAGGTCGGCTGCAGGCTCCCAGTCGCCGAGCTGGGGCAGGACGATGGCGACGCTGTACGCCGGGGCCTCGGCGCCGGTGCGGCGACCGGAGCTGAGAGAGGGCATCGCAGCGCTACCTCACACAACCAGCGCCAACTACAGTCCGTCAGGACATGCTGTGACAGACGGTCACGACCCCATGTGACAGAGAGTGAAGAAATCCGGGCCCATCTCATCCGGAATGATCATGCCCCATGGCACGGTCGTGCGGAATGAGCACACAATGAGCACACATCGACGATCATCGATGTGAAAAGACTAGATCAAATTCATAAACCCGCAGGTCAGCGGGATGTTGATCGAGCCGACGAGGGGACTCGAACCCCTAACCGCCCGATTACAAGTCGGGTGCGCTACCAATTGCGCCACGCCGGCGTGGATCTCCACGATACCCGACCTGCCGGTCCGGTCGCCTGGCCAGCGGCGGGACCTGACGGTCTCCCGGCGACGTGGCGCGGGCTGGCCGCCGCGGAGTGCGGCGCCCGGATTCGCCTGACACACCTGGTAGACCAACGTCGTCCAGACTCCTGGCGCCGCTCTTCGCGGCCGGTCGTCGGGCGTGCGCCGAGAGCCGAACCAGCGCCTGCGCCAGGCTGACCCACGCAGGTATTGGCCCGTCATCTGGGTCAGCTAGCCGCATCGGCCAGGAAGCGGTGGACGTCGTCCGCCTGGGCCTGAAGGGCGGCCTCGGTCTGGGGAGTGAGTGGGCCGAGGGGCGACAGGACGACCTTGCCGGCAGGCATGGTCCAGGTTGCGGCGGCTCGGCCGGCTACCAGGGCGATCGGACGGAAGATGCCGTTGACCGTGACGATGCCGCGGTGTGGGCCGGTCACCCAGTCACGGGATGCCCAGCCGTGGAGCACCGGGTCGAAAGGGCCGAGGAGCCGGGATGGCAGCGCAGCGAGTTCCGTCACGGCCTGATCGGGCGCGTCCTCCCGGAGTCTCGCACCGCTGCCGCCTCGGGTGACCGCTTGGCCGTCGTCCAGGGTCTCGACCAAGCTCGATTCCGCCGCGAGGGCGAATCCGCGACGGGCGTCGCGCAGCGGCAGGCCCGACCAGACGGCCAGGTCCCGAGCGTCGGCGGGGCCGTGGCCGGCGAGGTAGCGCACCGCGAGGTCCGACAGCGCGGCGTCGCGATCGATGCTGTCGTCAGGCAACGCGGGCGCGGCCGGGTCGCCCGACGGCGGCCGGGCCTCGAAAGACGCCGACGAGACCGGAGCAGCGAGATCGCCGAGCCAGTCGCGGGCCAGCACATAGGCCTGCTCTGCGCCCGCCATCGGGCCGCGGACCACGATCCCCCGCAGACTCGCATAAAAAAGAATCATGATGAGTGCCTGCCGCGCGACGGGTATGCCGGCTCCGTCGAGTAGATCGCGCAGCTGTCCACGAGTCAGCGGGCCTTCGTCGGCCAGCGCCCGTTCCACGAGCTGCACACCACGTTCGGCGTCGGACGGCGACACCCCCTCCTCGGCGAGCCGTCGGTGCACGAAGCCCTCGTGCCGAGGCGCCGTGAGCGCATGTAGCCAGCGGTAGTCCTCGGCACGGACGAGGTGCAGCGTTCCACGGTTGAGCCAGGTCACCACGATCTTCCGCTCGGCGAGGGCTCGGTCGACGTCCGCGACCGTCAGACCGGCGGTGCGCGAGCGCACCGCGAGCCGTAGGCCGCGCATGTCCTGCGCCTGGACAGCAAGCACCCGGCCGACCGCCTCGACAACCGCGGCGACCCTCGTCGTCGAGCTCTTCCTGGTCGGCAGCGGTTCGGCCAGCAACTGAGAGGTGAGGCGCCGCATCGCCACCGCCGGTGCGACATCCGCGGTTGGGGTCTTGCTCGCGGTTGGGGTCTTGCTCGCGGTTGGGGCCTTGCTCGGGGTCGGGTCGGTGCGTGCCATGCCTGCCAGCATCCCGCCCGGATACGACAGAAGACCCCGGCCGAGGCCGGGGTCTTCTGGCTGCGGCCGGGGTCTTCTGGCTGCGCAGTGGAGCTGGCGAGCAGGTGGGCCACGAGCCGTCCGCCGACCGGATCGCCCGTTCCGCCGTTACGGTCGAGGTCCGGCTTGACCCGCCGCCCCCCGCGAACGGTGGCGGGTCAAGCCGAGTTCAGGTCGATCGGAGTGAGCGTCGGGATGACGGTCTATCGGTAGAGGCCGTAGCGCTGCTTGTCCAGCTGGCGGCTGGTGCCGTTGGCGTAGGACTCGGTGCCATCGGTCGTGATGCCGCTGCCGTTCGTCGACGGCAGGATGCGGACCCGCTCCGTGAGGCCCTGGAAGTAGTAGGTCACGGTCACCGAGACGCCCATGTAGCCCCAGTTGGTGTTCTTTGCGACGCCCCAGTCCGAGTAGTTGGCGTTGCCCAGCCAGTTGTGCGACACGATCCGGATCCGAGAGGTGTTGAGCTTGTYGCAGTCGGTGAACGAAATCGTGACGCTCGCGATGAACGACTTCGAGTCCCGGGCCACCCAGACGCCGGAGTAGGCACTGCCGGAGGTGTTCGACGGGCAGTTCGTCGTCGCGCCGCCGCTGCCGGCGAACRCCGCCCCGCCAGCCGACGTCGGCACCGGCTGCTCCACCGCGCCAGGCGTCACCTCGGCCGTGTTGTCCGGCTGCGTCGCACCCGATGCGGCGACCGCCGGCGCCGGCGTCGCCGCGTCACTGGTGCTCTCCGAAGAGCACGCCGCGGTGGCGACACCCAGCGCCAGCGCGCTGACGACCATCGCCGTACCGACCCGTCGGGACACCGAAGCGAAAATGCGGTTCATTACTACTGCTCCTGTCAGATGCGCGACGCCTTTTGACGTCGCGGCGCGGAAGGAGGTAGGTACCCCCGAATTCCTGGCCGTGGTCTCCCGCCGGCGACGTCTCGATATTCCCGACGAACGCTTTCCCGGCGGAAGGGAACCCGTTCCCGTCCGTACCGGGAACATCTGGGATCACGCTCCTACCCGCGGCCGGAGCGCGCAGGAAAAGTCCAGCTCAGCCGACCGGAAGGCCGGGCGAGAAGGGAATACCCAGGCGCTTGTCGCTCGGCCGACATGGAGAGGAAGAGCGGCGGGAATAGCTTTCAGGCCGCGTGCCACAGCGGCTCAGTGCCACCACGGAATCGCCCCCTAAGGGCATCGCCACCGCCCGGCCCGGCCGCCCGGCTGACACGCCCCGGCGCATCACAGGCATCACGGGCATCACCCGGCGCCCCCGTCGTACCGCGTGCGCACACCCAGCGAGAATGGGAGATGCGGCATCCGGTCTCCCGGACGGCGTGGCTGGACGATGGGGCTGGATGAGCCGTCCGGCGGACGGCCGCGTGGACCTGCCTGCCAAGGCGGCCACACGCGGGCGGCGTCGGCGGACGGCGTCACGGACCAAGGAGGCGGCGCGGGTGGAGATTGTCGAGTTCCGGCCGGAGCCCGAGCAGTTCGCGTGGACGTTCGGTGGCGCGCCGCCGATCCGGCGGGTGCGGCCGGGCACCGTCCTGCGGTTGTGGACGGAGGACGCGTTCTGCGGACGGCTGCGGACGACGTCCGATCTGCCAAGCAGCGCGTTGATGATGCCGTTCGTCAACCCGCAGACCGGTCCGTTCTACGTCGAGGGCGCCGAGCCAGGCGACACGCTCGTTCTGCACCTCGTCGATCTCACTCCGGCACGTGGCTGGGGCGCGTCGACGACGATCCCGTTCTTCGGCGGCCTGACCGGTACGGACCGGACGGCGACTCTTCAGCCGCCACTGCCCGAGCGGACCTGGATCTACGAGGTCGACCAGTCGAGGGGCACCGTCACCTTCAGCGCGCTGACAACCGAGTTCCAGGTCGACCTGCCGATGTCACCCATGCTCGGCACGGTCGGCGTCGCGCCCGCCGCCTACGAGGCCCGTTCGGCGCTGGTGCCCGACCGGTTCGGCGGGAACATGGACACTCCGGAGATGCGGGCCGGCGTGACCTGTTATCTCGGGGTCAATGTTGAAGGCGCGCTGTTCTCCGTCGGTGATGGTCACTACCGGCAGGGCGAGGGCGAGGCCTGTGGGACGGCCGTCGAGGGCGCGATGGACGTGACGCTGATCGTCGAGCTGGTCAAGGGACGGGCCCCACTGTGGCCACGGCTGGAGAGCGACACCCATCTGATCACGATCGGGTCGAGCCGGCCGTTGGAGGACGCCTGGCGAATAGGCCAGGTGGAGATGGTCAACTGGCTGTCCGAGCTGTATGGGCTGGAGACGCTCGACAGCTACCAGCTACTCAGCCAGATCAGCGAGGCGCCGCTGGCCAACGTCGTCGACGTCAACTACAGCGCCCTGGCCAAGGTCGCGAAGGCATACCTGCCGCCGGCCACTGCCTACGACGGCCTGCACCGTCATCTACGCGAACTGGCCGCCCAGATCCCGGCGCCCTGATCAGCAGGTCGGCACGCCCCAGAAGCGGAGCACGGCGGTCGTGAAGAAGCCGGCGCGGTAGCAGGTCGGCGACGCCGACGGTGCCGGCGCGGCGCTCGGCCCGGCGGATGGCTGGGTGCCACCACCCGAGTCATGCGAACCGTCGCCCGAGTCGCCGGGGCTGTCCGCGCCACCGCCGGACCCGGGCCCGGCGGTGGCGACGGGCTGACCGGGCGCTGGCGTGGCGATCGGGGTGGCCTGTCCATCGGTGATCGGCGTGGCCGGCACCGCGGCGCCGGCGAGCCCGGGAATCGCTCCCTCAGGCCCGCCACCGCCAGCCGGACCGGCATTCGCGCCGGGCGCCGATCCGTCGGCCTCCCCGCCATCGCCCGCGCCGCCCGGACCAAGATTCCCTCCGCCGTCGGCCAAGGCGGCACCGCCCGGTGCCCCGGCCGCGGCATCTGGCCGAGCTCCCGGTCCCCGGGCGCCCCCGTCGGCGCCACGTCCGACGGCCAGGATGGATAGCCCACCGATCGCCAGGGCAAGCACCACGGCCCCGGCCACCACCACCAGCGGAAGCGGCCCCAACTGCCGGCGGAACAACCCGCCGCTCCGATGCCGCGCCGCCACCGGCACCTTGGCCGGCACCGGCACCTCGTCCGACATGGGCACCTCGGCCGACACGGGCACCTCGGCCGACACGGGCACCTCGGCCGTCGGCGCGGATGCCGGCGGCCTCATCGGCCAGGCGGCGGACTCAGGTGGCTGCGTCGAGCCCGTGAACGCTGTCGGGCTGTTCGCCCGCGTCCGACCGGTCGCCCCGGTTGGACGCTCCGGGCCGGTTCCCGGATCTGGGACGAGGGCCGCGACGGTGGGCTCCGCGGCGGCTCCGGCCTGGGAGCGACCGACGATCGGCTCGAGGGAATCCGCGTCCACGATCTCGACGTCGTCGGCCGTGTAGGCGTAGGCGGGATCCCATGGTTCGTCGACGAGCTCCGCTTCCCAGACCTCACTGTCCGGATCCGGGCCGTCGGCCCCGCGCCGGGATCCCGCGGCGGAGCCAGCGTGCGCGGCGAACCCGCCAGTGCCGCTGCTCGCGGCGGCCATCCGCGCGCCGTCGTGCCACGATGGCTGGCCGTGCCCGTCACCCATGTGTCCCCCGCCTGGGGCGACGCTGCGCTGCGGTCGGCACACCATGGCACCGGGCCAGGTGTGCGACCAGAGGGACGGCTCCCATGACGCCCGACGCCCTGTGCTCCGGTGGCGATATCACCCGGGGACAATACGGATGAAGGCCCTCTGGGCGCCACAAGACGGAGACAACGTGCCACCGTTGGTGGTACGGCCGTCGCCTCGATGATCGGCGCCCAGGACGCACCGTCGCGGCGTCCGCCCCTGGGCGGCCCGGCGCCACCGCCGCCCGGCAGCACCCCGGAGAGCGTCCGCCTGACGAATTTCGCCACGCCTGACGCACATTTCGTACGCCTGCCGAATTGTTCTGCGCAGGACGTACCGCTCGGATAGGCGCGGCGAGGTCGATGTCCCGACCAGGCGGCCGATCACATAAAGGCGGTGGTTCGCTGGCTGAACAACCGGCCGCTGCGGCGCCCATCTTTGCACGCCGACCMGACTTCTCTCGACTATCGGCACTCACCACAGAACAACTACAGAAAGATGCCGTCCGCCCACCGGCAAAGGAATCTCCTGGACTCGTCCGAGGCGGCCAGGCGAGCCCGGTACCGTTGCTCTTCTGAATCCGGGCGTATCCGCCCAGACGACCAGCCATCCCGGCTGGGCAACACTTTTATGGATCCACAAAAGATCCGCAGGTCGGCAATGACCGCGTCGCGGGTCGACTGGGGGCGTGAGACGTATGACCGGGCCAAGCCTCGGCACAGACMTGGGATTCGATCAGTTGAYTGATCTTGATACCGCCCCTGTTGACGCCGCGGACGCACCGGTCGGGCTGGATGACATTGACCGCGCCCGCGTCCGGGGCGTGCGCGACGCGCTGGCTTCGTCGTCCCAGGCAGGACTGCTGAGTGAGGTCTTCGCCGGCGTCGACGCGGCTGAGTCGCTTATCGCGTCAATCTCTCGCCACTGCGTGCTGGACCACTGCGCGCTACTCATCTTCCCGGACGACTTCGACGGCGCTTTGGGCACGCTGATCGAACTGGGCGCGACACCGGGACCGGTCGTCCCGAGTGTGATCGTCAAGGGCCGGCTCGCTGAACGTTATGGCATCCCAGCCGAAAGTCTCGACGTACGGATCACGCACGCGACGCTGGCCGGCACCGCCGCTCCGACCGTCGGCACCGCGGCTTCGGCTGTCGGCACCGCGGCTTCGGCTTCGGCCATCCACGCGACGTCGGGCGGCGCGTCGGTCCCGCCGACCGGCCGCCAGCCGACKATCGAGATGTTCATGCTGCGCAGGTCGCCGAGCCTGCCGGAAGGCCTCGTCGACCGGGAGCGTGGCCTCGAGCTGGAGCGGCACGTCGCGCTGCGACTGGTGGAACCGGACCCGATCGTCATTCAGGGCCTGCGCTGGGTGCTGCGCGAACACGCCGGCTTCGGCTGGGACGGCGGCGGCTACAACCCGCACGACAACGCCGAGGCCGGCGGCACCTCCGCGCTGTACTTCCTGGGCTGGACGCGGGACCCGGCTGGCGGCGCGCCCCGCCGCCAGCGCATCGAGATCAAGTTCCACGGCGCCTTCCCCGACATCACCGATGCCCACGTCGAGGCGGCCCGCGACGAGTCCGCCGTCGCGTCGGCGGCGGTCGCGGCGGCCCGAGCGGCGGCGGCTCAGCGGATGCCCGCGCCGACGCCGATGTGGCCGCTGGTGCCCGCGCAGGCCCGGTCGTCGTCGCGGGCGGCGGGTAACGGCGAGCAGGCCGGGCGGCGGTTCGACCTGGAACGCCATGAGGCGCTGCGGGCGGAGGCCCGGCGCCGGGCGGCCGACCGGCGCCCGGCGCCGCTCGGCGACCTCGCCCCACGGCTGCGCGAGGAGTGGCGGCAGCGGCTGCGCGCCGCCGCCAAGGTCGCCCGTATCTGATCCCGCCCTCACGCCCGCCCTTCCGTAGCTGCCTCCCCGTCCGCTGCCTCCCCGTCCTCCCCGTCGCAACCCCGTACCGGTATCGCGCCCTACCGGTGTTGCGACACCGCGACATTGCGACATTGCGACGGGACCGTTCTCGGGTATCCGGCGGCCGATGCGTCGGTCCGTGTGAGAGGGATCGCCGGCGGGTCGGGTGGCTGTCCGGCCGGACAGCGGGCGTCAGTGCGGATCTCGGTACGAATCTCAGTGCGACGTCAGTGCGGATGTCAGTGATGATGAAGCGGTGGGACAAGGGCTTCCGGCCGCCGGTGGCGGCCATTGGGTGAACGTCGCCCCCGAGCGGCTGGCCGGCTGGTTCGACCGGTTCGCCGAGCGGCATGGCTCCGTCGTCTGGTCGGTGTCTCCGGAGGCGGTCATGGGGACGGCGGCCGACGGCGCCCTCGCCGACTGCCAGGTGCCCTTTCCGCCGCTGCTGGCCGCGACCGCGATGGACGCGTCAGCGACCGGGGCGGATGCGTCCCCGGGGCATCTGCTCGCCGTGCACGCGCTGGCCGACCGGCGGGTCGGGGTGTTGCTGGTCCGGCTCGGCGGGTATGCGGCGGGCGTGTTCGACGGCTCCCGCCTGGTCGCGTCGAAGGTCGGGGCCCGACAGGTGCACGGGCGCAGCGCGGCCGGCGGCTGGTCTCAGCAGCGGTTCGCCCGGCGCCGCGACGGCCAGGTCCGGGTGGCGCTCACCGCCGCGGCGGACGTGGCGGCGGCCGTCCTGCTGCCGGTGGCGGGCGAGCTGGACGCCGTCGTCCTCGGCGGCGAACGGCGCGCGGCGGAACAGGTTCTCGACGATCCGCGGCTCACGGCACTGCGCGGGCTCGCCGTGCCGCCGTTCCTGACCGTCCCGGATCCACGCCGGCGAGTCCTCGACGAGGCACCCGCCCAGTTCCGCGCCGTGCGCATCCGCGTCGTCGAGCCGGCACTCGCCTGATAATTTCCGATTTACCCGTCATCAATGCTTTCGCATCATCGACGGGTGGCGTTTGTCACGCCGACGACTATGCGCGGCTATTCAGCCACTCACCGGCCAGCGCATCACCGGCCCGGCCACGCGCCGTGCTCGCGATTGCGGAGGAAGGGCGCGCGGCCACCGTCCGCATCATCAACAGGCCTATCCGGGCCGTCTACAGGTCGCTCGCATGCCCAAAGACGACGTGATTCACGTCACCATCAATTTCGGGTTTTACCCGCGGCCCGGCCACGTTGCATGGTGTTCGCCGTGCCCGGCGACGGGTTGGGCACCACCGGGCGGCACGCCGCGTGCCTGCCCCGCCCGGTTGAACGAAACATTCGGCAGGCCCGAGGAATGACGGCGTGACGAAGCGCCGAAGCGGGTCGCGGACCGGGATTCATGCCTGGTGGCGCGATGCCGAGCGGCCCATGGGGCCGAGCGCCGACTGGCGGCCGACGGCCGCCGACGGCGGCCGTCCGGCGGCCACAAGACAGCCAGGAACGGGCCAGCGAGCCCTAACCGCGGCTGAGGCCGGGCGAATTCCTTGGCGACGTGGGGAGGGAAAACTCTGGTGTCCACTGCGCGCAACCACCTCAGTTCGCGTCGGCTGAGGCGCCTCCTGCCGCGCCAGGCTTCATCGTCGACGCAGCGGGGGTCCCTGGGATCTCCGGGGAGGCGTCTTCGGGCCGCCGTCCTCACCCCGATCCTGGCGGCCAGCATCGGTGTCGGGCTCGCGTCAGCTCAGCCGGCGGACGCGGCCGTATCCGCGCCGCGTTTCCTGTCGGCCGTCGTTCCCTGCAAGTCGGCGGCCGACCCGGACATCCTGCGCTCCGTCACACCGGCGCACGGTGACACGTCCCAGGGTGGCTCGTCGGCGGCCGCCCGGCCATGCTGGACCCGCACCGTCGACTGATCGACGGTCATGACGACAGCGGCCGAACGAACGTTCCGGACCGAACAGCCGGCCTGACGGCGCCGCTGTGGCCCGGCCCCGCGCCTTCCTGGCGCGGGGCCGCGCCCGTCGGTACGAAGGGCCGCACGGGCCGTTGGGGCGGTCTGGCGATGCGGCGGCGGCTTCCCGACAGCCGACCGGCGGGGCGGTCAGCCGATTGGCGGGGCGGTCAGCCGACCGGCAGGGCGGCCCGCCGACGCCGGGCGATCTCGGCCAGGGCGACGCCGGCGGCCACGCCGGCGTTCAATGACTCCACGTCGCCAGCCATCGGGATCCTGACCAACAGATCGCAGGTCTCGCCCACCAGCCGGGACAGGCCCCGCCCCTCGGAGCCGATGACGAGCACGAGCGGGTCGGTCGCGGCCTCCAGGTCGTCGAGGCTGACATCCGCGTCGGCGGCCARCCCGACGACCACCAGCCCGCCGTCGGCGAACGAACGCAGCGTCCTGGTGAGGTTGGTGGCGCGCGCGATCGGCAGCCGAGCCGCGGCGCCGGCCGACGTCTTCCAGGCCGCGGCCGTCATCCCGGCGGCGCGCCGCTCCGGCACGGCCACCCCCTGAGCTCCGAAGGCCGCCGCGGAACGGACCACCGCGCCCAGGTTGCGCGGGTCGGTCACTCCGTCGAGCGCGACGAGCAGACCAGAGGTGGCGGCCCGCGCCCGCTTGAGCAGGTCGTCCGGGTGTGCGTACTGGTAGGGCGGGATGACCAGGGCGAGGCCCTGGTGCGGCGCCACGCCGCAAAGCCGGTCGAGCTCGGCCCGACCGACGTCGACGACCGACATCCCGGCGCGGCCGGCGAGCTTGCGGGCCTCCGTCAGCCGCTCGTCGAACTCCAGGCCATTGGCCACATAAAGAGTCGTCGCCGGCACGCCGCCCCGCAGCGCCTCGACGACGGCGTTACGGCCGACGACGAGTTCGTCGGCCTCGCCGGCTCGCCGCCCGGGCGCGCCACGCCCGGCGGCACCGGCCGACGCACCTCCCACCGGCCCGCGCCCAGCCGCGCCGTCCCGACCAGTCCTGGCACCAGCCGAACCCGCCCTGGCCCCCGCCGAACCGGCCCTGACGCTCGTCGAACCCGCCCTGGCGCCGCTTGTCGAACCCGCCCGCGCGCCGGTCGAGCCGGTCCGCGTCGCGGCGTCGTCAGCCCTGGCGACCGCGGCGGCGCGCCGCGCGGCCGGGTGGCCCTTGCGCATCTCGGCCGGTGGGGTCGCTCCCTTGCCGCTCAACGCCCGCCGGCCCTGGCCGCCTGAGCCGGCCGAGGCGCCCTTGCGGTGCGACCCGCCCTTCGCGGCCCGGCCGCCGTGGCCACCACGGGCCACTCCTCCCCCGCCGCGCCGTCCCGTCGCCATTGCTGGGTCACCCCTCGTCGTCAGCCCCGCCGGACCCCTGTCCGCGAGCCAGTTCCTGTGGTCGCGCCGTCCTGAGCGCGCGCCGTCGCCAGCGGTTTACCCAAGCACCTAACGGTAACCGATCTCGTTGGGGCTGGTGGCGACGCGGTGGGACCGGACAGTCGCCGAGCTCGTGGAGCACRCACGCCATACCAGGAAAATTGCCTATGTCCACCACGATCAGTAATCATTGGCACCATGTCAGCGCGGCCTCCGGGCCACCCGTCCGTACACGTGGTCGAAACGACCACTCCGCGAAGCCGGGCGAGGCGATGATCGCATACGCGACGCCTTACCTCGTGATCGTGGGCATCGACGGATCGGGCCCTATGCTGCGAAGATTCTCCTCTAGCCGGCCCCGGGCATCCGAGCCGGTCGGGGAGACGCCGCAAGCACCGCGGCGGGCGGGAGGCACGACAATGGTTGCGCGCACACCGTCCGGACGCGGCGGGGGTCGGGCAGCCATGCCGTCGACACCTGTCCCGGCCCGGCCTGGAGTGACCTACGCGATGGGACTCCCGGACGCGGGATGCCGACACAGCCGATGCATGGGACGCCGGAGAACGGGATGACCGTGGAGCACGACGCCGCCGGAGGCTACGACGTCGGCGAGTCCGGCTATGCCAGGGGGGCCGGCTATGGAGGCGGGTCCGGCTATGACCCGCGCGAACGCGGCATGCCGGAGAGAGGACGGTCCCTGATCGACGAACGCACCGGCCGCTGCCCACGCTGCATCGCCGCCATCTACGACGACGACCGCTACTGCGAGGCCTGCGGGTTCTCGCTGGTGGGTCCGCCGGTGGTCAGCGGCGACTCCGACCACCGGGAGAAGGACCTCGGCGCGATCGCCGGTGTCAGCGACCGGGGCGTGCGGCACACGAGCAACGAGGACGCCATGGGCGTCGCCGAGGTGTTCGGGACGTTGATCGCCGTCGTCTGCGACGGGGTGTCGACGACACCCGGCTCCGCGCAGGCGTCGTCGGCCGCCGCCGCGACCGCGACCGCGATCCTCGCCGACGCGATCCGCGCGCACGGCCCGGGGCGTCCCGTGGCGGTGAGCCGCGGTGGCGGGCGCAGGCCGGGCGACGAGATGCTCGACGTCCTCGAGCCGTCGGACGACGAATACGGCGACGAGCCGGCCACCGTCCCGAGCGCCCTGGTCGGCGGGTTCGGCCCCGAGGAGGCCGAGCTCGCGCTGCACCAGGCCGTACACGCCGCGCAGGAGGTGATCGCGGAGCTCAGTGCCGCCGAGGGCCGGATGGCACCCTCGTGCACGATCGCCGCCGCGATCATCTCGCCGCCGACCGTCGACGGGCCGAGCACGGTCACCGTCGGCTGGGTGGGCGACAGCCGGGTGTACCTGCTGGGCCCACGCTGGTCGGAACGGCTCACCGCGGACGACACCTGGGCCGCGGAGGCCGCCAGGGCCGGCCTCATCCCGGCCTCGGAGGCCGAGACACACCGGCGTGCCCATACGCTGACCCGGTGGCTAGGGGGCGACGCGGAGGATGTGGCCCCTCATACGGCGGTGTTCCCGATCGAGGCGCCCGCGACGGTGCTGGTCTGCAGCGACGGGCTGTGGAACTACGCGTCCCGGCCGGACGTCATGGCCGCGATCATCAACCAGCTGCCGCCGGAGGCCGAGGCGGTCGAGGTGGGCCGCCACCTCGTCGACTTCGCCATCGACCAGGGCGGGCACGACAACATCACCGTGATCGCGGTCCGCGTGGATCGTTGAGCAAGCTGTTACCCGGCGGTCACCTGACCGTCCGCGCGAGTAAGCACGKGCGGGTCAGTGCCAGTCGCCCGGAAGCCGCTGCGACACTGGAGGCGTTGTCGTCGGCCATCAGCTCGGGGCTCGCGGCGACCAGGAAGGCAACAAGGCAACCTGTCGGCTCCTACAGAAGCCGGTGCAGATCCATAATCCAACAACGGGTACGGTTCGGCAGAGGAAGCGAGGTCGGCCAGCGTGACGGGGGGTCTCTCGGCGCCCGGCCGGCCAGGACCGTCCGGGTGAAGGTGATCAGGTGAGCGCACGCTGCCCGGAGGGGCACCTGTCCCAGAATCCCGACTACTGCGATCAATGCGGCCTCCGCATCACGAGTGGTCAGGACAGTTACGGCTATCGGTCGGACGACCGTGGCGCGCAAGTCGGCTCCTACGGGGGCGGCTCGGGCCGTGGGGGCGGCGGCGGGGGCGGTTACGACCCCCTCGGCATCCGCCGTGGCAGCGACCCCGGTGGTCGCGGCCCGGCCCCCGGCGCTGATCCGTACGCCGCCGACCAGTACGGCGGTGGGTATCCCGCCGGCGACGAGTACGGCGGCGGCGGTGAGAGCTACGACGACCGCACGGCCCGCCCGGCATACGGGTCGGACTCGTACGACCAGCGCGGCAGCTACCCGCCACGTGGCCGCGGCGAGGGTCGGGACACCCCGGAAAGCCGCGGTGGCTACGCGCCGCGTGGTCGCGACGTCCGGGACGAGCCGGACGACGGCTACCCGGCCCGCGGCGGCCGGGAGGGCGCGGACGGACGGGAACGCGACACGTTCACCCGCGGCCGCGACGGCGGCTCCGGTGGGTACGCGCCGCGTGGCGGGCGAGAGGACTACGGCCGCGACCAGTACGCCCGTGACGGCGGCGCTGGCGTCCCTGGCGGTGCTGGTGTTCCCGGCGGTGCCGGTGGCTACCCGCGCGGTGGTCGGGACGACGTCGCCCTCGACCGGGACGGGTATGGCCCTCGAGGCGGCCGGGACGGCGCCGCCGCGCCGCCGGCCGAGCGCGGATACGGCTACGAGCCGGACCCGCTGGGCGTCGACGACCGCCCGGCCGACCGGGGGGAGCGCGGCGCGCGGGGCGACCGTGCCGGCGCCGGCCGCTACCCACAGTGCCCGAACTGCCGGGCGTTCCACGAGCCAGGCGCCCGGTTCTGCGAGAACTGCGGCCTGGACTTCACCACCGGCCATGTGCCCGGTGCCAGCACCGGGCAGGGCGGGCGACGCCAGACCGGCCCGCCCAGGGACGACGCCGACTACGGTCAGCCCGTCATCACCGGCGCGGCGGCCAACTGGAACGGTGGCGGCGGCGGAGCGGTGGCGACGAGCTGGGAGGCCGTCGTCGAGGCGGAGCGGGAGTACTACGACAGCGGCGACGACCATCGGGTGCCGTTCCCGTCGTTCTACCCGCGGCGGGTGTTCCCGCTGAGCGGTCCTCGGCTGCTCGTCGGCCGTCGCAGCGAGTCCCGCGGCATCCACCCGGACATCGACCTGTCAGGTGCCCCCGAGGACCCGGGCATCTCCCGGGCGCACGCGATCTTCGAGCGGCAGCCGGACGGCGGTTACGCGCTGCTCGACCCCGGCTCGACGAACGGGACCCGGCTGAACGACGAGCCGGACCCGATAGAGCCGAACGGCCGGGTACCGCTCCAGGACGGCGACCGCGTCTACCTGGGCGCCTGGACCCGCATCACGGTCCGCGCCCGCTGATCCAGAACGCCCCAGAACGGCCAGGCAGTCAGGTCAGGCCCCGCATCGTGTCCCACCACGGTGCGGGGCCTGACCATTTGACGCCGCCCGCAACCGAGCTGGCGCCGAGGCGCGCCTCCGCGGAGCCCTGCCCACGAGCGAAGTGAAGTGGTCCCACGAATGCGTGTGACTGTGAAGTGGTGACGTTCAGCGACGGGTGACCGTGCTGGCGCCGAGGCGCGCCTCCGCGGAGCCCTGCCCACGAGCGAAGTGAAGTGGTCCCACGAATGCGTGTGACTGTGAAGTGGTGACGTTCAGCGACGGGTGACCGTGCTGGCGCGGAGGCGCGCCTCCGCGGAGGCATCCCTACGAGCGAAGCGACGTAGGGGTGCCGCAGCGGAGGTCGCCGGAGCGCACGTGAGCGGAGGAGGACGGCGCGCGGAGGTCCCGTGGGAGCGAAGCGAGTACGGGGCCGGAGCGCGCCGTCCGCACGGAGCGAACCAATGTCACAGATGCCAGCGCTGGCCTTCGGGGGTGTCGTCGACGATGATGCCGGCGGCGGTGAGGCGGGCGCGGATCGAGTCGGCCTCGGAGAAGTCACGGCGGGCCCGCGCGGACGAGCGCAGGTCCAGAACGATCTCCATGACGCTGTCGAGCGCGGGACGAAGCTCAGCGCCGGCGGCCGGCCACTGCTCGACCGGGTCGAGGCCGAGGACGGCGAGCATGCGCCGGGCGACCACCACCCAGCTGGCGAGCTCGCGGCTGTGTGCCTTGGCCAGCACCTGGTTGCCCTGGCTCACCGCGCCGAAGAGCGCCGCGAACGCCCGTCCGATGCTGAGGTCGTCGTCGAGCGCCCTGGCGAAGTCGGCCCACAGCGCCGCCGGTGTCGTCTGGGGCGCCGCGTCCGCGCCGGCCGTGCTCTGGCCGCCCCTCGCCTGCCTGCCCTTGGCGCTCTTCCCCCGGGCTCTCGGCTCCTGGTGCGCGGGCGCGGCGGGCCCCTCGGTCGCCAGCGCGGCCGCGGTCTCCGGTCCGCCGAGGATGTCCAGGGCGTTGCGGACGAACGTCTCCACCCGGTCGTACGCCGCCGCCGACTCGGCGAGCGTCGCGGCGCTGTACTCGAGCGTCGAGCGATAGTGCGCGGAGAGCAGGTGGTAGCGCAGCACCTGCGGGCGCACCTGCTCGAGCACGTCGGTCACGAAGAACGAGTTGCCCAGTGACTTGGACATCTTCGTGCCACCGGTCGTCAGCAGCCCGGTGTGCATCCAGTACCGGGCCATCTCCGGCTCGGCCGGCAGGCCCCCGTGGCCGGCGGTCGCGCACACCGTCTGCGCCCGCTCGTTCTCGTGGTGCGGGAACACCAGGTCCAGGCCGCCGCCGTGGATGTCGAACACCTGGCCGAGGTACTTGCCGGCCATCGCGGAGCATTCGAGATGCCAGCCGGGCCGCCCGAGGCCCCAGGGGGATTCCCAGGCCGGCTCGCCGGGGCGGGACGCCTTCCACAGGGCGAAGTCCCGCGGGTCGGCCTTGCCCGGCTCGGCCTCGGGCGAGGCCTGCATGGCGTCCGGCCGCTGGTTGGACAGGGCGCCGTAGTCGGCATACCGGCCGACGCGAAACCACACCGAGCCGGCGCCCTCATAGGCGAAGCCGGCCTCGATCAGGCGGGCGATCAGGGCGTGCATCTCGGGTATGTGCGCCGTCGCCCGTGGCTCGATCGTCGGCGGCAGGATGCCGACCGACCGGTAGGCGTCGTCGAACGCCCGGGTCTCCCGGGTGGCCAGCTCCCAGACGGAGATGCCCTCCCGGCCCGCGTTGGTGATGATCTTGTCGTCGATGTCCGTGACGTTCTGTACGTACGTCACGGCGTATCCGGACGCGAGCAGCCAGCGCCGCAGCAGGTCGAAGGCGACCGCGGAGCGTAGGTGGCCGACGTGCGGGCCGGACTGGACGGTCGGCCCACACACGTAGATGCCCACGTGGCCGGGGCGCAGCGGCTCGAACGGCCGCGCGCGCCTCGTACGCGTGTCATACAGGTGCAGGCTCACCTGTCAAGAATACCTACGGGCCAGCTCGTCAGGCGCCGAGTGTCCTGTCGGTGATTCCGAGTCCGGGTATTTGGCTGCRCTCAGCCGGTCGTGAGGATTCGGGTGGGAGCCACCCGGATAACGACGCGGACGGCGTCTGGCTCGTCCCACTTGTAGGGCTCACCGGTGTACTTCACGGCAAGACGGTCGATGAGCTCACGACCGCCGTCCTCGGACAGCGCCGCCGTGCCGCGTACCTCGACATACGAGTACGGGTCGCTCTGGTCGAGGAACATCAGCGCTACCCGCCCGTCGCGCGCGAGGTCGCGTTCCTTGGCCCGGCCGCGGACCGTCGAGAGCAGCAGATCGTCACCGTCACGCTCGATCCACAGCACCGTCAACCGCGGCGAGCCGTCCGGCCGCAGTGTCGCCAGGGTGACATAGGTCGGCGCGTCCGCCAGCGCCCTCACCGTCTCCGGCAGCCGTACACCCATCAGCGCGCTCCAAGAGGAACCACCCGGCCAGCAGCCGCGCCCAGCGACGACCCGTCCCGGCCACTTGCATCCAGCAAAGGTTGGGCTTTTCGGTCAACCTTCCCCATCGCGGGCCCGACGCCGGACTAGGAATGCCAAGTTGGCATCTCGCCCGTGCCGCCGCCGTGGCCGGGCCGACGGGGCGGACCGGCCACGCGGCCGGCTCTACAGCCGCGCGACCAGGGCCGTGGCGATGGCGGCGAGGCCCTCGCCCCGGCCGGTGAGCCCCAGGCCGTCCGTCGTCGTCGCGGACACGCTGACCGGTGCGCCGCTGAGTGCCGCCGACATCGCCGCCGC
This sequence comes from Pseudofrankia sp. EUN1h, assembly GCF_001854645.1. Classification (NCBI taxonomy): domain Bacteria; kingdom Bacillati; phylum Actinomycetota; class Actinomycetes; order Frankiales; family Frankiaceae; genus Pseudofrankia; species Pseudofrankia sp. EUN1h. Next base: position 17,453 of record NZ_MBLN01000071.1, read on the forward strand.
GGCCTCGTCGCGCCGCTTCGACATCCGCGGCCGGTTCCCGACGACCTGAACGGCGACGTTGCCTATCGTCCAGCCGTCGGCGGCCAGCAGCCGGGCGGTCTCGCCGAGGAGCGCCGTACCGGACGCGCCGGACCACTCCGGCCGGTCGGTGCCGAACACCTTGCCGAGGTCACCCAGCCCCGAGGCGATCAGCAGCGCGTCGCAGGCCGCGTGCGCGGCGACGTCGCCGTCGGAGTGCCCGGCGAGGCCGGTCTCGCCCTCCCAGGACAGGCAGGCGACCCAGCAGGGCCGGCCCTGCTCGAACGGGTGCACGTCGACGCCGACGCCGACGCGCGGCAGCGCCACCGGGGCGGACGGCGCCGCCGGGCCGGGCGCGGAGGCGGGCGCGGTCACGACGACCGGCCGGACTCGGCCAGCGGCCGCCGGGCCAGCAGCGCCTCGGCGAAGATCAGGTCCGCGGGCCGGGTCACCTTGAACGCCTCGTCCGCGCCGGGGATGGTCGCCACCGGCACTCCGAGCCGCTCCACGAGGCCGGCGTCGTCGGTCACCGCCGGCTGGCCGTCCTCCTGGCTCGCGTAGGCCGCCTCCAGCACCTCCCGGCGGAAGCCCTGCGGGGTCTGGACCGCGCGCAGGCCGCCGCGCGGCGGGGTGCGCAGCACCCGCCCGTCCGCGTCGACCTCCTTGACGGTGTCCGCGAGCGCCAGCACCGGGATGACAGCCGGATGCCCGCCGAGCACGGCCCTCGCGACCGCGTCCACGAGCGACGGCGGGGTGAGCGGGCGGGCCGCGTCGTGCACCAGCACCACGCGGATGTCGTCGTCGAGCGCGCGCAGCGCGCCGCGCACCGAGTCGACCCGCTCGGCGCCGCCCGGCAGCACCCGCACATCGGGGCCGAGCAGCCGGCTCACCACCTCCACCAGGGTGGGCGGGGCGGCCACGACGATCTGCGACACCAGATCGGCCGCCAACAGCGACTGCACCGCGTGCACCAACATGGGGCGGCCGCCGAGCGGACGCAGCGCCTTGGGTACCCCGCCGCCGAGCCGCTCGCCTCGGCCGGCCGCCGGCACGACGACGGCGACCCGCGCGTCAGCCGCGTTCGCCCCGGTCACCGCTGACCTCGCTTGATCTCAGACCTCACCAGAATCCAGACCGATCAGGAGGCCGCCGACACCCCGGCGATCCCCGCCAGGCCAGCCAGCCACGTCCTGAGACAAGAAGAACCATCCCGCCGGGCCACCCCAGGCCCTTCCGGGCCGACGAAGCTCGCCCCGAACCTACCGGCCGCCCCGGCCCACCACAAACGCGCACCACCCCTGCACTGCGCGCACCACCGTCGTCTCCGCGACCACACCGGGCTGGCGCTCGGTGCGAGGCCGGCGCCGAGCGCCAGCGCTACGCGTAGCGCTCGAGGATGGAGGACTCGGCGAGGCGGGAGAGGCCCTCGCGGACGGCCTTGGCCCGGGTCTCGCCCACGCCCTCGACGGCCTGCAGGTCGTCGACGCCGGCGGCGAGGAGCTTCTGCAGGGTGGCGAAGTGGTCGACGAGGCGGTCGACGATCAGGCGCGGCAGGCGTGGGATCTTCGCGAGCATGCGGTAGCCGCGCGGGCTGATCTGGCGGTCCAGCACGTCGGCGCCGCCGCCGAGCCCGAGGGTCCGCGCGAGCGCGGTCAGGTCGAGCAGATCGGTCGCCGACATCGCCGCCAGGTCGGTGAGCACCTCTGCCGGGCTGCCGACCTTGGCGCTGGCGGGCAGGTAGTCGCGCACGGTCAGCTCGCGCTCGGTCTCGACGCCGGCCATCAGCTCCTCGAGCTGCAGCGAGAGCAGCCGGCCGTCCGTGCCGAGCTCGACGACGTAGCTCTCGATCTCGTCGGCGATCCGGCGGACCATCTCGAGCCGCTGCAGGACGGAGATCGCGTCGCGCACGGTCACGAGATCCTCGATCTCCAGGGCGGACAGCGTGCCGGCGACCTCGTCGAGCCGCATCTTGTAGCGCTCCAGCGTCGCCAGCGCCTGGTTCGCGCGGGAGAGGATCGCGGCCGAGCCATCGAGCACGTAGCGACGGCCGACGACGTACAACGCGATGATGTGCATCGACTGGCTTACCGAGATGACGGGCAGGCCGGTCTGCCTGGCCACCCGCTCGGCGGTGCGGTGCCGCGTCCCGGACTCCTCCGTCGGAATCATCGGGTCCGGCACCAGGTGGACCGCGGCGCGCACGATCCGGGCGAGGTCGGACGACAGCACGATCGCGCCGTCCATCTTGGCGAGCTCCCGCAGCCGGGTCGCCGAGAACTCCACATCCAGCTCGAAACCGCCGGTGCAGATCCCCTCCACGACCTTGTCGCGACCGAGGACGATCAGCGCGCCGGTGTGACCACGGAGGATGCGCTCGAGGCCGTCGCGAAAGGGGGTTCCGGGCGCCACGGCGGCCAGCGTGGCCCGGAAGACGTCATCCCCGGGTGGTCCTGCCATCGGGCTCCTCTACTCCTCCCGCCCAGAACCTCCGGACGAGCGACTATGCCGCCGCCCGTGCGCCGGCGCCGCGGCCAAGCTCTCTTACCACGTTCGCAATGCTATCGAGCCCGCGGGTACCACCATGGAGGGCCTCCACGCGCGACGGCCGAAAAACATTTGACCTAGCGAACAGGTCGCCCTAACCACACCTTGTTGCCCGAGCGGGCATCTCCCTGTCGAAACTTTGATGGATGCACACCTCGATGGATCGTCAGGTCACTCCGGACAGCCGCCGCCGGGCGGCCCTCCAGGTGAACATCTCGGTGAACACGCCGCCCGCGGCCGTTCCAGACCGCTATCCGGCATACATCTCGCCGATCGCGGTGGGCAGATCGGTAACCTCCGTCACCGTCATCCCTTCCGGGGTCATCCCGGACAGGCGGGGCACGAGCGCGCGCCGGAAGCCGAGCCTGGCCGCGGCCGCCAGCCGCCGCTCGACGCCGCTGACGGCGCGGATCTCGCCGGTCAGCCCGACCTCGCCGAGCGCGATCAGGTCGGGTGGGATCGCCCGCTCCTGCACCGAGCTCACCATCGCCAGCGCCACGGCCAGGTCCGAGGCCGGCTCGTACAGCCGCACGCCGCCGACGGAGGCCGCGAAGATGTCACTCCCCCCGAGGCTGGTGAATCCAGACCGCTTCTGCAGCACGGCGGTGATCATCGCGACGCGGGCGCCGTCGAGCCCGGACACCGCCCGCCGCGGCGGCAACGGGGCCGGCCCCGCGCCGCCCGACCCGCCGCCCCCGCCGGTTCTGGCGACGACGTTCTGCGGAGCGACGAGCGCCTGGACCTCGGCGACGAGTGGCCGACGGCCCTCGACCATCACGGTGACGCACACGCCCGGAACGGCGCTCGCGGTCGCACCTCGGGACAGGAACAGGCCGCTCGGGTCGGCGATGCCCCAGATGCCGTTCTCGTTCATCTCGAAGCAGCCGACCTCGTCCGTCGGCCCGTAGCGGTTCTTGACCGCGCGGATCATCCGCAGCGCGGTCTGCTGGTCGCCCTCGAAATGCAGCACCACGTCGACGAGGTGCTCCAGCAGCCGCGGGCCGGCGACCGTGCCCTCCTTGGTGACGTGCCCGACCAGCACCGTGGCGAGGCCGAGCGCCTTGGCCGTACGGATCAGCGCGGCGGCGACCTCGCGGACCTGGGTCACGCCACCCGCCACGCCCTCGGCGCCGGCGGCGGAGATCGTCTGTATCGAGTCGACCACCAGCAGCGTCGGCTTGACCTCCTCGACGTGGCCCAGCAGCGCCCCGAGGTCCGTCTCGGCCGCGAGCCACAGGTCGKGGTGCAGCGTGCCGGTGCGCCCGGCGCGCAGCCTGACCTGCGCGGCCGACTCCTCGCCGGTGACGATGAGCGCCCGGTGACCGGCCTCCGCGCTGCGCGCGGCGACCTCCAGCAACAGCGTCGACTTGCCCACCCCCGGCTCGCCGGCGAGCAGGATCACGGCGCCCGGCACGATCCCGCCGCCGAGCACCCGGTCGAGCTCGTCGACGCCGGAGGCCCGCCGGTTCGCCGGTGTTGGGTCCACCTCCGTGACCGGCTGGGCCGGAACGGTCACCGTGGCGGCCGCGGTGGCACCCGAGCCTGGCACGGCCGCCCGCCGCGGCGCGGCACGCTGCGCCTCGAGCGTCCCCCACGCCTGGCAGCGCGCGCAGCGCCCCGCCCAGCGAATCGACTCGGTGCCGCACTCGCTACACCGAAACCCACCGTCGGCCCGCGACCGGTTGGCCCGCCCGCCGGCCGTCTCGTTCCCGCTGGACCGCGAAACCGCCATGGCCCGACGGTAGCCAGCGGGTGCGACAATGTTGCTGGTTCGCTCCGTGCGGGCACGGCCCTCCGGCAGCCCGCTCGCCTGGCGGCTCGCGGGCTACCTCCGGGCCGTGTCCTCCTCCGCGAACGGGCGCTGCGGCGACCTCGCTGCGGCCCAACCACGTTCGCTTCGCTCTGTGGCCGGGCCTCCGCGAGGCGCGCCTCCGCGCCCGCACGGTCACCCGCCGCTGTAACGGCAAGATCACCGCTAGAGCGTCCGCGGGCTGATCACGCGCCTTGCAGCCGGAGGTTCTTTCGACTGGGCGCGCCGTCGGCTCAGCCGGCGGTGGAGGTGGCGCTGGTTCCCACGGTCGGGGTGGCGGTGGAGCCGGCCGTCGGGGTGGCGGTGGAGCCCGCGGACGGTGTCGCGGACGTCGCCGCCGGCGGGGTCGCGGTGGGTGTCGCGGACGCGGACGGCGTGGCGGTGGGCGTGCCGGAGGCGCCGGGCAGCGGCTCCTCGACCGGCACGTCCAGGGTGACGGCGCCGGCCTTGGCGAACGTGAAGGTCACCTTCGTCGCGGAGCCCACCGGCAGGTCCTTCTTCAGGCCGGTGAGGCTCGGAGCCGAGCCGTTGGCGATGTAGATCTGGCCGCCCGCCGGGGGCAGCGTCGCCGGGCTGCCGGGTGCGCCCCCGGCCGCGTCCGGTGACGAGACACTGACCAGTTCGTCGGCCTGGCTCCCGCCGTTGAACAGGGCCGAGATGACCTGGGCGTCCTCGCCGGCCCTGACCGGGCCGGCGACGTAGACGTTGCGCAGGTCGATGGTGCCGACGGCGCCGTTGGCGGTGTTCGTCGTCGTGCGCGCCAGGCCCGTCATCGCGTCAGTGCCGCTGGCACAGGCAGCGAGCGCCGGAGCGGACAGCAGCGCGGCGGCGGCCAGCGCCGCCGCCGTGCGGCGCAGCGAGCGGGCCGGGGCGACGCCCGCGGCGCGCGAGATGGGCGGGGCGGACGTGACGGCGGGACGGCGCGAAATGGCTGCGCTGCGCGCCCCCGGACGGCGGCTCACGGCTCGGTGACTCCTGTCGTGCGGGCGCGGCACCCGAACAGGGCGCCCGCGCTGGTCCAGTAGCGCAGCCGGACGACGAGACGGGCACGGCGACGGCCGCGCGGGGGCGCCTTGGGCTGCTCGGCGCTAAGACTAGCCACCTGGTATGCGGACGTGCCTCGCGCGGGCGGCGAGCCCGGGTGCGGTGTGACCGCTGCCTCGCCGGCGATCCGCCAGGCCAGGCCGGCGGCGGTTCAGGTAGTGCTCCGTCGCAGGAGGTCGCCGCCCGKGTCGGGTAGGTCCGCGACCCCGCCATGGATCAGGGCGGTACCRGTGCGTCAGCTCCGGTGCCGACACCGGTCGGAATCTCGCGATTGCCAACTACTCCGCTACGCCATGCCACCGTTTTGTCGGCGCGGAGTACACGGGCCGGTCACCGCGTGCGGCGACGGAATGCGACGCGCCGAAGTCTCGGTCCGGTTTGGGCCGGCGGAACTGAGCCGCCGCGCGTCTCGGCCTTCGGTGCGGGGCCACGCGGCGTGTTCATGAACGGTCCGCCGGGCGCCGTTCGACCGGGACATGACGGCGGTGTGGCCGCGCGAGTGTGGCGAGCGTTTCAGCAGGTCGGGACGCGGGTCGGACAGTTCGGTCAGACCAGCCGGACGGCTTGACCGAAGCGGCGCAAGCCGACGCCGGGCGGTGTTCGTGGTTGGCGGAGCGTGGCCAGAACGCTCCGCTGCGGCGGACCAGAGCGGCCCCGTCGACCGCGCGCGACCCCGCATGCGTCTGACCTGCAGCGATGCGTGCGTGTTACGCTGGTAGAGGCGGAAGGGGCACGTGACACATGGCTTTCCAAGTCGGCGAGACCGTCGTTTACCCGCATCACGGGGCTGCTCTCATCGATGCGATTGAAACGCGCGTCATCAAAGGTGAAGAGAAACTCTATCTCGTGCTCAAGGTGGCTCAGGGCGACCTGACCGTGCGCGTACCGGCCGACAACATCGGCATGGTTGGCGTGCGCGATGTCGTCGGCCAGGACGGCCTGGAGCGCGTCTTCGAGGTGCTGCGCGCGCCGCACACCGAGGAGCCGACCAACTGGTCGCGCCGGTACAAGGCCAACCTCGAGAAGCTGGCCTCGGGCGACGTGAACAAGGTGGCCGAGGTCGTTCGCGACCTGTGGCGACGTGACCGGGAGCGCGGCCTGTCGGCCGGCGAAAAGCGGATGCTCAGCAAGGCTCGGCAGATCCTCGTCAGTGAGCTTGCCCTCGCCGAGGGCACCAACGAGGACAAGGCCGAGGCCATGCTCGACGAGGTCCTTGCCGGTTGACCACGTCTCAGCTAGCTCGCTGACCCTCCGGGTCAGACGAAGCGGGTCGTCTCGCCTGCACGCAGGTGTTGGGACGGCCCGCTTTGCCATGCCCGGAGTCGGGCCCAGCGGGTCGGTCCAGCCGCGCGGATCAGGGCCGGCCAGTCGGACGAGGCAGGGCCGGCCCGGTGGGACGGCCCTGGCCGGGCGGCTGGCACGATGGCGGTGATGAACGGGAAGCAGGGTAAGGCGGGCACGGCGGACACGTGGGCGACCGATGGGCGTCCGTTCGCCGACGTCGTGCTCGAGTGGTACGGGCTGGTGGCGCGGGATCTGCCCTGGCGGCGGCCGGAGGCCGGGCCCTGGGGCGTGCTCGTCAGTGAGGTGATGCTGCAGCAGACGCCCGTGAACCGGGTGCTGCCGGTCTGGGCGGCCTGGCTCGCGCGCTGGCCCGACCCAGCCGCGCTCGCGGCGGAGCCGGCCGGCGAGGCCGTTCGAATGTGGGGGCGTCTTGGCTACCCGCGCCGGGCGCTGCGCCTGCACCAGGCGGCGACCGCCATCGTCGAGCGGCACGGCGGCGCGATCCCGGACGGCCTCGACGATCTGCTCGCCCTCCCAGGTATCGGCACTTACACGGCCCGCGCGGTCGCCGCGTTCGCGTTCCGGCAGCGCCATGCGGTGGTCGACGTGAACGTCCGGCGTCTGTTCGCCCGCGCGGTCGAGGGCGCCGCCGAGGGTCCCGCCACGGTCAGCCGTCGCGACCTCGCCGCCGTCGAGAACCTGCTGCCGGCCGATCCGGAGACCGCCGCCCGGGCCAGCGCCGCGTTCATGGAGCTCGGCGCGCTGGTCTGTGTCGCCCGGGCACCCCGCTGCGACGGCTGCCCGGTCCGGGAACGGTGCGCGTGGCTGCTCGCCGGCAGCCCACCCCACGACGGCCCGGCCCGGCGCCCGCAGGGCTACGCCGGCACCGACCGCCAGGTGCGTGGCCGGCTGCTCGCCGTGCTGCGAGACGCGGACGGCCCCGTCGACGCGGCCCTGCTCGACGCCGTCTGGGACGAGCCGGTCCAGCGGGAGCGCGCCCTGCGCGGCCTCCTCGACGACGGCCTCGCCGTCGCCGTCGGGCCTGGCAGGTACGCGCTGCCCGGCGATGTCACGGCGAGTCTGTCGGTCTGACCCGCGGCGCGATCAGGTCGTGGACCGCGTCGGCGGTCGCCGGGTGATCCGCCAGCAACCGGGCGACCTCGGCAACACCCGGATAGGTACGCCCGGCATCGGCCGGGTCCACCGCGGGCACGGTGGAGGCCGGACGGTCCGACCAGGGCGCGACCCACGCGTCCAGGTCCGCCAGGTTCCCGGGGAAGGTACGGCCCGCCTCGCGCACGAGCGTCGGTACCAGCTCGCCCGCGTGGTCACGCAGTGTCGTGACCAGTGTCGGCAGCCAGGGAAGCAGGACTGGGTCGGGCAGCCGCGCGAACGCCTTGGAGATCATCTCGACCGCGAACGGGGTAAGCGTCGGCACTGGCTCCAGGGCCTGGACGAGACCCGCCAGATAGCGCGGGAACGCCGGGACGGTGAGCGGGCCCGCGAGCAGGTCGTCGCAGCGCGCTCGCAGCTCGGCCATGGGCAACTGACCGAGCCGGGTCTGGGCGGCCCACAGCAGCGCGACCCGGGCCGGCTCCTCTGGATGGGACTGGCGCACGGCCAGCTCCAGCTGCGCGCGATCACAGCCGAGGGACAGCGCGAGGTTCTCCAGGGTCAGCAGGAAGCCGAGCATGGAGGCCACCTGGCGGACACCGACGTCCTCGGCGGTGAAGGCGGTCGGCAGCAGCGTGCAGTAGTGCGCGTACCCGCCCTTGACGAACTGCTCGCACCAGGCCGGCAGGCTCGGCTCGTTGACCCGGTAGTAGTCCAGCAGGCGGCGGATGCGGCGCAGCACCTCGGGCGCGTCGTCGACGGTCCGTTCGGTGGTGAGCAGCTCGACGGCGCGGGCGCCCAGCTCCTCGGCGAGGCGGCGGCTGTCGAGATAGACGATCGCGTCCTCGACGGCGGCGAGCGCGACCGCCGCGGTGGCCGTCGGCGCCCAGGCGGCGCGCCGCAGCCGCTGCTCCACCGCCTGCTCGATGGTGACCGCCTCGTAGCCCAGCTCGATCAGCACTCGCTGGTGCCGGCCGATCGCCACGTCCCAGCTCTCCTGGACGGAACGCTCGCCAAGCCGCCGTACCCCGAGGATGGGACGGATCGCCCCATCTGGCAGCAGGTAACGCAACATCCACAGCAGGTGCGAGCACTCGGCCAGCTCGGGGCTCGCCGCGAGGTCGATCAACACCCGTTGCACGGTGCGCTTGTCCAGATCGAGCCCAAGCGGGGCAAGCCGGTCGTAGACGTCCTGGGCGAGCGGCGGGAGCGCGTCGTAGCCGACCTGGCCGATCCGGTCTCCGCCGAGCAGGATCTCGCACAGCCGCCGCACGTCACGGCGGCCGGGAACGACGTCCTTCTCGATGCAGGTGACCGCCGCGTCCTGGAAGTCGTACGGCGTGGGGCGGGCCCGGTTGCGCAGCCCGGCGAGCAGGATCGAGGTCTCGAACACGGCGATCGCGTCGGCGGTGCTGGCGAGGTAACCGCTTCGGCGGGCCAGCCTGACGATGTCCACGGACCAGCCGAGCAGCTCGGCCTCGTCCAGCCCATCGAGCGCCGGCGGCCGTTCGAGGAAGCCCACCAGGGGCTCGGCAGCGCCGCCCGGCCCGTCCCGGCCTTCGGCGCCGCCGGCCTGGCGGCCGTCGGGACCGGTCCTGCCCGGCCCCGTCCCGCCCGTCCTGGCCACCTTCGCGGGCCGGGCGCGGCGGCCCGTGGCGCGACCGTCGGTGAGCTGGAACGGGGTGACGCCCGAGCGGGTCAGCGCCTTCGCCCAGGTGGCCCGCGCGATCGACACGGATCCGCCGGCGAGGCCGAACTGCGCCTCGATGGCCGAGTGGCTGGACGGGATGAGCCCATACATCCAGCGGGTGGCCGTCACCGGGCCGATCTCGTAGGTCTCGTGGATCTCGTGGATCTCCTGGCCGGGCGGCTCGACAGCCGGCTCCCGGCGGGGCGGCTCCCACCCGGGCGGACCGGCGAGCGTGCCGAACTCGGGGACGCGGCTGACGGCGTGAAACGCGCCGCAGACGTAGAGGCACTCCGACCGGTCGACGCCGGACCGGGCCAGGTGCTCCCGGATCCGGGTCCACATGTGGCGCTCGCGTTCCTCGTCCCGGGCCAGCCGGTGGCCACCGCCCGCGGGCGTCATCCGCCGGAACAGGCTGCCGATGAGCGTCATCGCCTGCCGGTAGGTGTCGTAGTCGGCGACCGCCAGTGGCTGCTCGACGTACTGGTCCCACCATTCCGACCAGTGCCGGACCCGCCCGTGCCGCAGCAGGAACTCCTCCAGCTCGGCGAACCGGGGGCGCAGGTCGCCGATCTCGATGCCGACCGCGTCGCCGTGTAGCGCCGCCTCGTCGCCGCGGTCGGGGTCCGCGGGCTCGGCGGCCCCCCCGCCCCCGTCCGGCGCGTCCCGCGGTGCCGGGCGGGCGCTGGCCGCCGCCTCGGCCGCCGCGCGTTCCTCCCACTGGAAGAGGTGGTCGGTCGACCAGTCGACGAGCACGAGCTCGACGTCCGGCGTCTCGAGCGCGTAGGCGATCGCCTGGTACTCGGCGGAGGCCTCGGTGATCGGCGCGACGATGCTCAGTGGGCCCCAGCCGGCGGGAAACCCGGCCAGCTCGTGGGCGAACGCCTGCGGCGCCACCGGCAGCCGGCAGTTGCGTAGCTCACCGAGCAGAGGCCGCAGATCCTCGCACAGCTCCAGGTAGATGACTTTCGGCCGCTTCTCCCACAACCGGCTGGCCATCGCCAGTGCCGACGCCGGCGAGTGGTGGCAGACGGGGAAGATCTCGAGCGGCTCGCGCAGCGCCCAACCGACGTCATCGACCAGGCCGGCCATGATCTCGGCTAGCGCGGTCGAATCCGCCGCGAACGCCGCCGCCGCGTCGACGAGCCTTTCCCGCAGCACGCCGAAGGGCTCAGCGGAGCTGGTAGAGCCGGTCGAGCTGGCAGAGCCGGCGGAACCGTTCGTGACCTTGGTGTGCCCGTGGGCGCGATCCGCGTCGAGGCCGCTGGCCGGTCCGCCGTGCACGCGCGCCGGGCTCACGACAGGGTCGCGATCGCCTGACGGCCGCCTTCGAGGAAGTCCGGCCACAGCCCGCCGTCCTTCTTGCTGCGCGGCTCGACGACACCGTGCCAGTACTTGTTGAGGATGGCGAGATCCTCGGGGCTGCGGCGGGCGAGCGAGCCGACCAGCGAGCTCGCGAGGGCGCCCGCGCCCAGCACCCGCTCCCCGAAGAACTGGCTGTGCAGGATCGCGTCCTCGAGCACGCCGATCTGCTCGGCGGTGGAGAGGGCCGATTCGAGCTTCTCGTCATCGCTGGTCGCCGAGGCCGCGGCGGCCCGCAGGTCGGCGAAGCTCTGCAGCAGGATGTCGAGCAGCGTCGGCGGGACGTCCAGCTCGATCTGGTGGCGGCGCAGCAGCTCCGTGGTGCGGAACCGGACGATGTCTGCCTCGCTGCGCTTGTTCGTCACCACCGGGATCCGGACGAAGTTGAACCGGCGCTTGAGCGCCGAGGAGAGGTCGTTGACACCCCGGTCACGGCTGTTCGCTGTCGCGATGATCGAGAATCCCGGCTGGGCGAACACGGTGTTGTCGCTGTCGAGCTCGGGAATCGAGACGTACTTCTCCGACAGGATCGAGATCAGCGCGTCCTGGACGTCGCTGGTCGACCGCGTGAGCTCCTCGAACCGGCCGATCATGCCGCGTTCCATGGCGGTCATGATCGGCGAGGGGATCATCGACTTCCTGGACTGCCCCTGCGCGATCACCATCGAGACGTTCCACGAGTACTTGATGTGGTCCTCGGTGGTGCCGGCGGTGCCCTGGACGACCAGCGTCGAGTCACGGCTGATCGCCGCCGCGAGCAGCTCGGCGAGCCAGCTCTTGCCGGTCCCCGGGTCCCCGATCAGCAGCAGGCCACGGTCGGACGCGAGCGTCACGATGGCGCGCTCGACCAGGCTCGCCTCGCCGAACCACTTCTGGTCGACGCCGCGGTCCAGGCGGTCGGAACGCTGGGAGCCGAGGACGAACAGGCGGACCATCCGCGGGCTCAGGCGCCACGAGAAGGGCTTGGGCCCGTCGTCGACGGACTCCAGCCAGTCCAGCTCGTCGGCGTACTTGACCTCGGCGGGGGCACGCAGCATCTCGGCGGTCATACGTGGGTCTCCACGGGTGTCGGCGTACGGATACGGGAAGTCGAGAACGAGGTCGAGAACGAGACGAGAACGACCAGGAGAACGAGCACGTCAGGCGAGGAAGCTCTTCAGCTCGAAGACGAGCTTGCGGACGTGGCCCGAGATCACGGGCGTGCCCAGGTCCTTGAACCGGTCACGGAACCAGGGGTTCACGCTCTGGCGGCCGGAACTGTTCACCGATCCGACCGGGATGAACCGCACACCGGACCGGTGGACCGATTCGATGGCGTCGAACAGCGGCTGGGACCGGTCGAACTCGTAGAAGTCCGAGATCCACACCATGGCCGTGTTCCGCGGATCGACGATCTTGGGGCGGGCCATGGCCATCGCGACCGGGCCGTCGTTGCCGCCACCGAGGCTGGTACGCAGCAGGACCTCGAACGGGTCGTGCACCCAGGGTGTGAGGTCGAGCGCCCGGGTGTCGTACGCGATCAGGTGGACGTCCACCTTGGGCAGGCCCGCGAAGATCGACGCCAGGATGGTGCAGTTCACCATCGAGTCGACCATCGACCCGGACTGATCGACCACGACGATCATCCGCGCCGGCGTCGTCCGCCGGGCCGTCTGCCGGTAGTACAGCCGGTCGACGTAGAGGCGCTGGTCGTCGGGATTCCAGTTGGTCAGGTTCCGCCAGATCGTGCGGTCCAGGTCCAGGTTGCGGTACACCCGCTTCGGCGGCACCGAACGGTCGATCGTCCCGACGCTCGCCTTCTCCACCTGGGTGCGCAGCACCTCGGCGACCTCGTCGACGAACCGGCGGATCAGGGACTTCGCGTTGGCCAGCGCGACACCCGACAGGTTGCTCTTGTCCCGCAGCAACTGCTCGATCAGGGACATGCTCGGCGTGAGCTGGCTGGCGAGGGCGTTGTTCGCCAGCACCTCGCGCAGGTGCATCCGGCGCACCAGGTCGGCCTCGATGTCGCCGAGCACACCACCCAGCCCGGCCGTCGCGTCGCCGTCGCCGGTGCCCGGCCCGCCGAGCGCCTGCCTGAGCCAGCCGGCGTCGCTCTGCCAGCCGGCGAGCCGACCGGCCGTGACGCCGCCCGACCCGGTCGCGAACACGTTGAGAAGCAGTTTCGACATCAACGCCGCGCTGCGCACCTCCGCCTCACCGACGGGAGCGCCGGGCACGTCGGCGGCCTCGTGCCCGGGTGACGCGGGCTCGTCGCCGGTCGTGCCCCGCCGTTCGAGCAGGCCCGGGATCTGATCGGCCAGCGCCGGGAAGCGCTGCACGATGGTGTCGATGGACACGGCCGGGTCGAGCAGCGCAGGCGGCAGGCCGAGATCCTCGACGACGGCGACGCTCGCCGACTCCAACGCGGGCTGCTCGTCCGGCGCGAAGATCCGGGCCAGCAGCCGCCAGTACAGGACCTGGCGACGGTTCTCGAGCGCCGCGACGTCGAGGTCCATGGACTCCTCGCCGATCGGGTTCGGGATCGGGTTCATCGGCGCAGCAACCGTCCGGCCCGCTCGCGCAGCACGGCGACGGCGTCACCGTTCTTGGCCCGCGTCTTCGCGATCTTCGGATCGGGGGCGCCGAGAGCCCAGTCGCCGGCGTGGGCCGTCACCGGCTTCTTCCTGACGACGGCCTGGGCCGCCAGCGGCCGAAGCCACCACCGGTCGTCGTCCCAGCGCAGCAGCCCCAGGCAGGCGGACGAGGCGGCCAGCAGCGCCGGTGTCAGTGGACCGAGGCTCGACGCAGGGTCCACGGCCGGGTCGGCCTCGACGACCAGCGCCGTTCCGGCCAGGTCGAACGTCAGCGTCCGGGTGACCTCGTCCAACGCGGTCTTGTACCCCTCGATCAGAACGGGCTCGGTGATCCGGACCGGATGCCGGTCGAGCGGCGCGGGAGCCGAGGACACCGTCTCCGCCAGCCGTACCCGGGCGGTGACGAACGGGTCCGCGGCGTCACCGAGACGGGCGGCGTCCTCCCGCCAGACCAGATCGCCGCTGTCGAGCGACACCATGTCCGCGACCTCCAGCACCCGGTGCTCGGCGAGCGCGCCCAGCAGCACCGGGTAGTCCGCGAACAGGCGCCACAGCGCCGGCCCGACCAGGGTGTCGACCTTCGCGACGGTCACGCCGGTACGCACGAGCCGGGGCCGACCGCCGGCGCCGCCTTCCGCGGCGGGTTCCAGGATGGCGTGGACCTGTACCCGCGCGGCGGTGTCGTGCTCGGCCACCTCCGCGCCCAGCACCAGGAGCCGCCCGGACACCAGGCCCGTGGGCTCGCCGCCGGCCGGCCCGGCCGGTGGCGACCAGTCGCCACGCCAGGCCAACAGCAGCGCCCGCGCCCACAGATCGGCCCAGCGCCGGACCGGCGGGCCGGCGGCCGTCCCGACCTGGCCGGACGCGCGCAGCTCCGCCGCCAGCCCGTCGAGCAGCACCGCCAGCCGGCGCAGCCGCGGCTCGGCCAGCGCGGCCTGGCGGGCCTGGGCCGACGACGAGACGACGTCCTCGTCGACGCCACGCCAGCCGGTGATGGCCACGTCCCGCAGCCAGGAGCGGCATCCGGCGAGCGCCGGTTCCCAGTCCGGCGGCGGTGGCGGCGCGATGGGTCCTCCCACCGGTTCCCCGGTCAGCCTGTCCCGGCCCAGGGCAGCGTCGAAGCTGGCGAGCAGGGCATCGTGCGCGGCGCCCAGCACCGCGGCCCGCGCGCCGGCGAGCGCGACCAGCGCCTCGTCGGTGACCGAGCCCGCCACGATCTTCTCGGCGGCGTCGCGGGCGGCCGGACCCATCGGCGTCGCCGCCACCGCGCCCGCCAGGGCACCTAGCGCGTCACCGCGGGCCGCGTCGAGCCGCCCGAGGCCCTCCACCAGGACGTCGTCGAAACCGTCGACCAGGGCGAACGCCTCCGCGACCCCGGCGGGCGCGGCGCCGGCGAGCGCGTGGAGCTGCGTGGCGAGCATCTACAGGACCGCCCGCCCGGCCGGGAACCAGTCCAGCTCGGGGACGGGCAGGGCGACGTCCGGCAGCTCCAGGTAGCCGAGGTGGCGCAGGAACCCGCTGAACACGGAGGCCGCCTCCAGCCGGGCGCGCTGGCCCCGCAGGCGTGACACGACGTCGTCCGCGGACATGGCGTCCTCGGCGCCGTCGACGCGCAGGTACCGCGCCACCCGCCCGCCGCCGTACTGGAGCACCGCGGCGTCGACCAGGGCGCGCAGGTGGTTGCACAGCCCGGCACTGGTCAGCCCGCCGCACGGGCGGTTGTTGTTCGTGCCGCAGCTGTACTCGTGCGTCCCCGCGACGATCGACGAGACGTACACCCGCCCGATGTCCGAGCCGCTCGACACGACTCCCCGCAGCCGGCCGTCGGCCAGCTCGACGAAGGGCACCTTCGCCAGCGCCCGCGGCTCGACGGGCGGCACCACCCGCCCCACACCGCGCCGGCGCGTGTCACGCCCCTGCGCACCGCCAGCACCCACCGCACCGCCAGCACCCACCGCGCATCGACCTCCGCCGGCCCGACGACTCGTCCCGTCTGCCGCTACTTGTATCGCGGCGGTCCGACAGTTCTCGGCGGACGATCCCGGGCAGATCCGGGCAGATCGCTAGGGCAGGCGGTAGCGGTAGCCGACGCCGCGGACGCTCTCGATCGACCAGGGGGTGTCGGCGGTGTCGCCGAGGCGGCGGCGCAGGCGGCGGACGTGGACGGCGAGTGTGTTCGAGTCCATCTGCGAGGTGCCCCAGACCAGCTCGAGCAGGCTCTCGCGAGGCACGACCCGGCCGGCGCGCTCGAGCAGGACGCGCAGGAGCCGGAACTCCCGCGGCGGCACCGCGACCGGTACGCCGTCGACCCGCACCTGGTGCGCGCCGATGTCGAGCATCACCGGGCCGACCCTGAGCACCTCCGGATCATGCTCACCGATGACGGTGGGTCCCGGTCGCCCGGCGACCCAGCCGACCACCGGACCGGCCGCGACGGCCGGTCCGCCTGGGCCGACGGCCGCGCCCGGACCGCCGACGGCGGCGACCGGGCTCCCCGCCACGGCCACGGGTTCCGCCACCGGCAGGCCCGCGAGCGCGAGGACCTCGCTGGCCAGGTACGGCTTGGCGACGCACGCGCTCGCGCCCGCCTCCAGTCCCGCCGCGGCCTGCGACCGGTCCTCCGGGCCGAGGCCGAGCAGGATGGTCATCTCGCCGCGGCCACGCATGGCCCGCAGCGCGCGCACCACGCCGATGCCGTCGAGGACCGGCAGCGTGGCGCTGACGAGCACCGTGGACGGCCCGAGCCGGCCGGCCTCCAGCAGGGCGAGCGCCCCGTCGCCGACCACCCGCGCCTCGGCGCCGCGGGCACCGAACGCCGCGACCAGCTCGTCGTCCACGTCGACGTCGGCGATCAGCACCACCGCGGAGCGCGCCGCCAGACCGCCGGCCGCCGCCGCACCGACCTGGACCGAGCCGACCTGAGGTAGACCGGCCTGCACGGCACCCTGGGGCATGCTCAGCCGAACCGCCCGGAGATGTAGTCCTCGGTGCGCTTCTCGCCGGGGTTGGTGAAGATCTTGGTGGTCTTGTCGTACTCGATCAGCTTGCCGGGCTGGCCGGTCGCCTCGAGCGAGAAGAACGCGGTCGCGTCGCTCACCCGGGAAGCCTGCTGCATGTTGTGGGTGACGATCACGATCGTGTAGCTGTTCTTCAGCTTCGCGATGAGGTCCTCGATCGCCAGCGTCGAGATCGGGTCGAGCGCGGAGCAGGGCTCGTCCATGAGCAGCACCTGCGGCTCGACGGCGATCGCGCGGGCGATGCAGAGCCGCTGCTGCTGGCCACCGGACAGGCCGGCACCCGGGCGGCCGAGGCGGTCCTTGACCTCGTCCCACAGGTTGGCGCCGCGCAGCGACTCCTCGGCGCGTTCGTCGAGCAGCGACTTCTTGCGGGTGCCGTTGAGCTTCAGCCCGGCGACGACGTTCTCGTAGATGGACATCGTCGGGAACGGGTTCGGCCGCTGGAAGACCATGCCGACCTGGCGACGCACGTTCACCGGGTCTACCCCGGCCCCATACAGGTCCTCGCCGTCGAGCAGGACCTTGCCCTCGACGCTCGCGCCCGGGATGACCTCGTGCATCCGGTTCAGCGTGCGCAGCACGGTGGACTTGCCGCAGCCGGAGGGGCCGATGAACGCGGTGACGTTCTTCGGCTCGATGGCGAGGTTCACGCCCGCTACGGCCTTGAACTTGCCGTAGAAGACGTTCAGCCCCTGGATGTCGATTCGGGTGGCCATTGCTACCTCTGCTACCTGAGCCGTCGGGGCTCGGTCGACGCGAACGGGGTCCCTCCCAGGTCGGCTTCGCCGGCCTGGGAACTCGTGATTCGGTTTGCGGAGACGTTGCTCATCGAGGCGGTCAGACCCTGGTCCGGCGCGCGATGAAGCGCGCAATCAGGTTCAGCAGCATGACAATGATGATCAGGACGAGCGCGGCCGACCAGGCACGGTCAATGGCCCAGCTCTGCGGCTTCGCGGCCTCGGAGAAGATGTACAACGGAAGGGCCGCCTGGTGGCCCGAGAACGGGTCGTTGTTGATGGAGTCGTTCCCGAAGACCGTAAGCAGCAGCGGCGCGGTCTCGCCGGCCACTCGGGCGATGGCCAACATGACGCCCGTCACAATGCCCGGCAGCGCCGTGGGAACCACGACCTTCAGGATCGTGCGCCACCGCGCGACCCCGAGCGCGTAGCTCGCCTCGCGCAGCTCGTTCGGGACCAGCTTGAGCATCTCCTCGGTGGAGCGGACCACCGTCGGGATCATCAGGATGATCAACGCCAGCGAACCGGCGAATCCGGTCTGCGGGGCACCCAGGACGATCAGGTAGAAGGCGTAGATGAACAGACCGGCGATGATCGACGGCAGACCGGTCAGCACGTCGACGAAGAAGCTGATCGTCCGGCTGATCCGGCCGCGGCCGTACTCGACCAGGTAGATCGCGACCAGCACGCTGAACGGCACCGCGATGAGGCTCGCGAGGGCGATCTGCTCCAGGGTGCCGATGATCGCCGCATAGGCGCCGCCGCCGTGGTCGCGAGCCCTGACGCCCCGCATCGAGTGGGTGAGGAACTCGACGTCGAGGCGAGCGGCACCCTTGCTGATCACCGTGACCAGCACGGCGACGAGCGGGACCATCGCGAGCAGGAAGGCCCCGATGAGCAGCGTCGTCGCGAACCGGTCCCTGGCCCGCCGGCCGCCCTCGACCACTACGGAGGCGATCGTCTGGCCGGCCGCGAAGAACAGCAGCGAGAGCAGAAGGATCTGGATCTCGCTGTCCATCGGGGTGGCGAAATACAGCAACAGGGAGATGCCGACGGACGCGACGGCRATCACCGGCAGCGCGAAGGCGGGCAGCTTGTTGCCATGAAGGTGCAGCTTGTCGGCCGCGGGGGCGCCCTCGGGTGCCACTGTCAGGGTGCTCATGCCGCGGCCCCCGAGAACTCGGCCCGGCGGGCGATGATGGCCCGCGCGGCGATGTTGACCAGCATGGTGACGATGAACAGCACGAGACCGGACGCGATCAGCGCGCCGCGGCCGGTGTCGTTGGAGTCGCCGAAGCCGTTCGCGATGTTCGCGGCGATCGTGTTTCCGGCCGGTTCGAGGAGGTGCACCGAGATACCGAACGACGCGGGCAGGACCATCGCGACCGCGATGGTCTCGCCCATCGCCCGGCCGAGGCCCAGCATCGAGGCGCTGATCACGCCGGGCTGGCCGTAGGGCAGCACCGCCGTGCGGATCATCTCCCAGCGGGTCGCCCCGAGCGCGAACGCCGCTTCCTTGTGCGCGATCGGGACCTGCTTGAAGACCTCGCGCGAGATGGCCGCGACGATCGGCAGGACCATGATGGCGAGAACGACGCCCGCCACGAAGATCGACCGACCGACCGAGCCGCTCGCGGTGCTGAAGATGCCGATGTCATCCGGTGCGTCGGCGATGCCGGCGATCAGAGACACGACGACGCCAAGTACCACGCCCGCGGTGATGGGTGTGCCCACGGAGTTGCTTCCCGTGGCCGTGGCGCGGCGGATCAGACCGAAGGCCAGGCCCAGGATCGCCCCGCCGAGCGGAGTCCACGGGAACCAGGGAAGGTACTGGCTCAACCAGCTCTGGGTGCCGTTCATGTGTGGCGCGAGGATGGCCAGGCCCCACAGGCCGTAGACGACGCTGGGCACGGCGGCCAGCAGGTCGACGATGTAGCCCAGCGCGTCACCGACCCGGCGGGGCGCGTAGTTCGTGATGAACAGGGCGATCCCGACGGCCACCGGCACCGCGATGATCATCGCGACCGCGGCCGTGACGACCGTGCCGAACAGCAGCGCGGCGATGCCGAACCGCGGGTTGCCGGCCTCGTTCGGGAACCACGTCTGCGTGGTGAAGAAGTTCGCCTTGTTGGCGCCCAGCGCGTCCGTCGCCTTGAGAACGAGGAACAGCGCGATCGCCGCCATGAGCGCCAGCAGCAGGAAGCCGCAGAGGCGCGTCACGTTCTTGAAGGCCGCGTCGGCGAAGCTGACCTTCGCCTTGGCGCGTGGAGCGGTATCGGTATCGGTATTGGGAGGGGACTCACCACCGCCAGTCCCCCCTGGCTCGGACGGCGCCGGGCCGGCCGTCTGGGCGGCCGGTTCTGTGGTCATCGTCCCCTCCTGATCATCTGGTTCCGAGACTTGTCATCAGGACCGACAAACGTGGCGAGCCGCGGCCGGGCCGAACGCCCCGGCCGCGGCCGCATCAACACACGCACGGGCCGAACCGGCCCGGTCCTCCCGCCGGATGCCCGTTGCCCGACCAGCCATCGGCACGGCCACGGGCATCCGGACGGAAGGTCACCTCAAGGCCGAAGATCAGCCAAGGGTGGCGACGACGCCCTGGACCTTGGTGGCCACCGCGCTAGGCAGCGGCGCGTAACCCAGGTCAGAGATCGAGGCCTGACCGGCCTCGGACGAGGTGTAGGTCAGGAAGGACTTCACCAGGGCAGCCTTGGCGGGGTCGAGGCCCTTGGTGCAGACGATCTCGTACGAGACCAGGTACGCCGGGTAGGCACCCGGGGTCGCGGTCTTGTAGTCGAAGGTCAGGACCAGGTCGTTGCCATCCTTGGCGGTGGCGGTGGAGACGCCCTTGGAGGCGCCGTCCGTGCTGACCTTGACGAACTCACCGGCAGCGTTCTTCAGCTGGGCGGTCGACAGGCCGGAGTTCTCGGCGTACGACAGCTCGACGTAGCCGATCGCGCCCGGGGTGGACTTGACCGTCGAGGCGATGCCGTCGCTGCCCTTCGAGCCCTGGCCGCCCGTCGCCTTCCAGTCGGAACTGTGGTCGAAGGTCCAGTCCGAACCGCCGGCGCCGGCCAGGAACTTGGTGAAGTTGTCGGTGGTGCCCGAGCTGTCCGAGCGGTGCACCGACGCGATGGCGGTGTCCGGCAGGGACGCGCTGCCGTTGTCGGCCTTGATCGCCGGGTCGTTCCACTTGGTGATCGCACCCGAGAAGATCTTGGCGACGGTCCCCGGCGACAGCTTGAGGTCGCTCACGCCCGACAGGTTGTAGACGACGGCGATCGGGCCGACCACCATCGGGATGTCGACGACCTCGCCACCGGTGCAGCGGGCCGCGGCGGCCGTCTTCTGGTCGTCCTTGATCGCGGAGTCGGAGCCGGCGAAGTCGACCTGCTTGTCGATGAACGACTGGCGGCCGGTGCCGGAGCTGGACGACGCGTAGGCGACGGTCGTGCCGCTGCAGGCGTCCTGGTACGCACTGATCCACTCGTCCATCGCGTTCTTCTGCGCGGACGAGCCGCCACCGCTGATGCTGCCGGTGGCGCAGTCGATCGCCGCCGCGCCCCCAGCGGATGCGGACCCGCTGGCCGGAGTGCTCGGCGTGTCGCCGTTGTCGTCCGAACCACATGCCGCGACGCTGAGCAGTGCCGCGACGGCGATGCCGGCGGCGGCGGACTGGCGCTTGCCTACCTTCACGAGTAGCCCTTCTTTGTGGCGCCGCGAGGCGCCTGCCCCCAGCGGTCCCGTCCGGACCACCGGTGAATCATCGAAGCGGCCCATAGTGAACCGGGAATGAACAAACCCGAACGCAAACCGGACACACACTGGAACAGCTACCCGTTTAGGTTGATCCGGAGCCAACAGGCTCGGGGATCCCAGGCATGGCTACGAGCCGTGATGGCATTTGACCCGTTGGTACACAGACGGCCTACGCGACAACTACGCCGGCTCCGGCCGCCGCACCGTCTCCTCCACGCCCCCTTCCGTTCACCCCCCATCCCGGAGCGACAACCCACCACCATCCGGTAGCCCTCCACGCTCGCGCGTCAGGCCAACAGGAAAGTGGTCGGACAACTACGGAACGAAACCGACCGTCAGTCGAGCGCTGCTCGATGTCCCATCTGCCCGGGGATCACCCTTCACCCCTTGCTCGTCCCGTCCGATTGCTGTTCAGCAAAGCCACGGTTGCTGACAGCATTCGTCCTATAGCCATGGGTCATGGGTGATGGCTGACCCCGTCCAGGCTCGCGCCCGGCATCGGAGCCGGAACTGAACGCGAGCGTTCGCATGGCCTCGGCTACCCGCCGGTCGCGGCCAGCGGCTGGCGTCAGCCAGGCAGAAGGAGGATGTGCATGAAAGACACCGCCATCGACGTCGGTGACCTGGGCCCCGAGGACCTCGGCGGCGAGGACCTCGGCGGCGCCGGAGGGTCCGAAGCCATGGACCCCGCGCCGGAGCCGGGCCCGCTCGCCGAGCTGCCGCGTTCGCTCGCCGAGGTGACCAGCGTCCACGACGGGGATGTGGCCGAGTACCGGCTGCTGCTCTCCCCGGGAGCGACCGCCGCCGAGGTCACCGCGGCGATGGTCCTCATGCCGCCCGCGTCCGCCCTGGTGAGCCACCGCGCCGACGCCGACATCCTGCTCGTCTTCCGCGAGCCCACCCACCCGTCCGCCGGCGCGGCCGTCTGGCCGCACGACGCCGGTCCCACGGCCGGCGGCCCTCGATCGGGCGGCCACCCTCGATCGGGTGGCGACGACCGGAGCCGGTACACCCCGGCGGCCAGACAGCCCAGCTAGCGGCGGTCCGGCAGGCGGCGGCGGGCCCGCGCCGGCTCCCCCGGAGGGACCGCGCCGGCCCCGTCGCGGAACCGCCGACGAGGGCAGCCGTCGAAACAACTACCCAGGGCAATATCGTGGAGGCGTGGCAGTGCTGACGTCTCGTTCCGAGGACTTCCCCCGCTGGTATCAGGACGTGATCGCCAAGGCCGAGTTGGCCGACAACGGTCCGGTCCGCGGGACGATGGTGATCCGACCGTACGGCTATGCGCTCTGGGAACGGATGCAGGCCGACGTCGACGCCCGGATCAAGGCCGCCGGCGCGGTGAACGCCTACTTCCCGTTGTTCATCCCGGAGAGCTACCTGCGCCGGGAGGCCCAGCACGTCGAGGGGTTCAGTCCCGAGCTCGCCGTCGTCACGCACGGCGGCGGCAAGGAGCTGGACGAGCCGATCGTCGTCCGCCCGACCAGCGAGACGGTCATCGGCGAGTACATGGCCAAGTGGACGCAGAGCTACCGCGACCTGCCGCTGCTGCTCAACCAGTGGGCGAACGTCGTCCGCTGGGAGCTGCGCCCGCGCCTCTTCCTGCGCACGAGCGAGTTCCTCTGGCAGGAGGGGCACACCGCGCACGCCGACCAGGCTGACGCCGCCGCCTACGCCCGCCGGATCGCGCTGGACGTCTACCAGGACTTCATGGTGTCGACCCTGGCGCTGCCGGTCTTCGTCGGACGCAAGACCCGCAAGGAGCGGTTCGCCGGGGCGATCAACACCCTCACCTGCGAGGGCATGATGGGCGACGGCAAGGCGCTGCAGATGGCCACCAGCCACGAGCTCGGCCAGAACTTCGCGCGCGCCTTCGACATCGACTTCCTCGGTGCCGACGGCGCTCGTCACCTGGCCTGGACGACCTCCTGGGGCTCGTCCACCCGGATGGTCGGCGGCCTGATCATGGCGCACGGCGATGACGGCGGACTGCGCATCCCGCCGCGGCTCGCGGCGACCCAGGTGGTCGTTCTCCCGGTCCGCGACGACGAGAAGGTCGTCGCCGCCGCCACCCAGATCGCCGACGAGCTGAGGGCGGCCGGGGTGCGGGTGTCGCTGGACGCCCGGCCGGGGCTGTCCTTCGGCCGGCGGGTCACCGACTGGGAGCTCAAGGGCGTGCCGGTCCGGGTCGAGGTCGGCCCCCGCGACCTGGCCGCCGGCAACACCACGCTGGCTCGCCGCGACACCGGCGAGAAGGTGACCGTGCCGCTGTCGGAGGCGGCCGGCCGGGTCCCGGCGCTGCTCGACGACGTCCAGGACACCCTGTACCAGCAGGCGCTGGCGCTGCGCGACTCGCGCACCGCCGACGTCACCTCCCTGGACGAGGCCGTCGAGGCGGCCGCCACCGGCTTCGCTCGCCTGCCGTGGCGGCTGGTCGGCGACGACGGCGAGGCGCGCCTGGCCGCCGAGGCCCTCACCGTCCGCTGCATCCAGAACCCGGACGGCACCTTCCCGGACGGCACGGACGACACCGACGACCTCGTCTGCCTGGTGGCCCGCTCGTACTGAGTTTCTGGTTCGCTCCGTCCGGGCACGGCGCTCCGGTCCCTTCCCTCGCTTCGCTTCGGGAAGGGACCTCCGCGCCGCGTCCTCCTCCGCTCACGGGCGCTCCGGCGACCTCGCTGCGGCCCGGCCCCGTTCGCTTCGCTCCGGGGCCGCGCCTCCGCGAGGCGCGCCTCCGCGCCCAGCGCGGTCACCCGCCGCTGAACGCCACCAACCCACAACGACCCGATCCACAGGTTCACTTCGCTTCGCTCGTGAGTGTCTGGACTGGTGACAGCCTGAGCGCTCCCGTACCGGTTGGTCGGGAGCGAATTTCGCCCCACGAGCGCAGCGACGTGGCCCCGCGACAGGGTCCTGTGGTCCCACACTGTCCGAGCGCCAAGCAACCGAGCTGGCCCGGAGGCGCGCCTCCGCGGAGGCCCGGCCCACGAGCGAAGCGAAGTGGGTTGGGCCGCAGCGGAGGTCGCCGGAGGGCACGTGAGCGGAGGAGGACGGCGCGCGGAGGTCCCGTGGGAGCGAAGCGAGCACGGGACCGGAGCGCGCCGCCCGGACGGAGCGAACCAGCGACGACCTTCCCGCCCGACGTGAAGCTGGTGACGTCCAAGCGTCGCGAGCTCGGCGGCAGGTAGAACATCATTTCTACCAGAAGCGACGGCGCTAGCACCAGGGGACGCGGCGCTTCGGCCCGAACACCTTGACTCTCGTGAAACCGAATTTCAGACTGGGCGACGAGATCTGATCGAGAGCAGGTGGAGGACGCGCGATGGCCTTTCCGACCGGAGTCCCGATCATCGACACGATGATCGGTTTCCCGCAGCCGGGTACCTCGCAGTACGACTTCATCCGCCGCCAGCTCAAGGACGACGAGTCGAAGGCGTTCGAGTTCCCGGCGCAGTACATGTTCAAGAACGTCCCGCACGACCTGCCCACGGACGACCCGGTCAGCGTGACGCTGCGCGAGATGGACCGCTTCGGGATCGAGAAGGGCATGATCGGCTGTGCCGGCGAGTCCGCGCGGCTGGCGCTGAAGCAGTTCCCGGACCGGTTCGTCCCGAGCGGCAACCTGGGCGACCCGAACGACGTGATGGGCACGGTGCGATCGATCACGCGGGACTACGAGGAGTTCGGCATCCGCGCGGTGGGCGCCTTCCCCTCCGGAGTCTTCCCGCAGGTCGCGATCAACGACGAGAAGATGTACCCGGCCTACGCCAAGTGCGTGGAGCTGGGAATCGCGGTGTTCTGCTGCACTGGCGTCCCCGGCCCGCGGCTGAAGTTCGAGCCGCAGCGGGTCGAGCTGATCGACCAGGTGATGTTCGACTTCCCCGACCTGGTCTTCGTCACCCGGCACGGCTGCGAGCCCTGGACGGACCTMGCCGTGAAGCTGCTGCTCAAGTGGCCGAACCTGTACTACTCGACGTCCGCGTTCGCGCCCAAGCACTACCCGAAGGCGATCATCGACTTCGCCAACACCCGCGGCGCCGGCAAGATCCTCTATGCGGGCTACTTCCCGATGGGCCTCTCGCTCGAGCGGATCATGACGGACATGCCGAACGTGCCGTTCCGCGACGACGTCTGGCCGAAGTTCCTGCACGAGAACGCCCGTAAGGTCCTCAAGCTCGACGCCTGACCGCGAGGAGAGTCGTCGTGTCGATCGGCCTGACCGAGGACCATGAGGCGCTCGCCTCGTCCATACGGGGCTTCGTCGCCCGCCACGCCCCGTCCGCCGCGATCCGCGCCGATCTCGATGCCTACGCCGCCGGCGGCCCGTTCCCCGGCTGGGACGGGCTGGTCGAGCTCGGCCTGACGTCGCTGCACCTGCCCGAGGAGCACGGCGGCGCCGGCGCCGGGTACCTGGAGCTCGCCGTCGCGCTGGAGGAGACCGCCCGCGCCCTGCTGCCCGGGCACCTGCTGCCGTCCGTCCTGACCAGCGGGCTGCTGGCCAGGAACGCGAGCGACGAGTTGCGCAAGCGGACGTTGCCCGGGCTCGCCGCCGGTGCTCGCGCCGCCAGCGCGCTCACCGCCGCCGGCCCGCGCGCCACGCCGGGATCCGACGGCGGCCACACCGTGTCCGGCGTGACGGTCCCGGTGCTGGGCGCGGCCGGCGCCGAGCTGCTCCTGCTCGGGGCGCGCGTCGCCGCCAGCACGGCCGCCGCCAACACCGTGGGCACCGTGGCCACCACTGACGCGGCAGCCGGCGGGGAGGTGTGGTTCGTCGTCGACGCCGCCGCGCCCGGCGTCCGCGTCGAGCCCGCCGACGCGGTGGACCTGACCCGCGGGGTCGCCCGGGTGCACCTGGACGCCGTCGCCGTCGGCGCGGAGCAGGTCGTCGCGATCGACGCGGAGCAGGTGCGCGTCCTGGCCGCCGTGCTGTTCGCCGCCGAGGCCGTCGGCATCGCGCGCTGGCTGCTGACCACCGGCGTCGAGTACGTCAAGGTGCGCGAGCAGTTCGGCCGGCCGGTCGGCTCGTTCCAGGCCGTCAAGCACCGCTGCGCCCGGATGCTGGTGAGAACCGAGACGATGACCGCCGCCGCCTGGGACGCGGCCCGCGCCGTCGAGCAGGGCGACGAGCAGCTCGCGCTCGCCGCCGCCGAGGCCGCGATCCTGTGCCTCGCGGGCGCGACCGAGCTCGGGCTGGAGACCGTCACCCTGCTCGGCGGCATCGGCTACACGTGGGAGCACGACACCCACCTGTACTGGCGGCGCGCCATGACACTGGAGAGCCTGCTCGGCCCGGTCGCCACGTTCGAGCACCGCCTCGGCAACCTGGTCGCCACCTCCGGCCAGGCTCGTGACTTCGATCTCGAGCTTCCCGAGGCGGACCCGGCGTTCCGCGCTCGGATCGCCGGCATCCTCGACGAGGTGGCGGCGCTGCCCGAGGGCGAGCGCCAGCGCCGGCTCGCCGACGAGGGGCTCGTGCTGCCGCACTACCCGCGTCCCTACGGCCTCGCGGCCACCCCCGTCGAGCAGATCGTCATCCAGCAGGAGTACGAACGGTCGGGCGTGGCCCAACCGAGGACCGTCATCGGCGAATGGGCGATGCCGACGGTCCTCGCGCACGGCACGGAGGAACAGAAGCGCACGCTCGTCCCCGCGACACTGCGCGGCGAGATCACCTGGTGCCAGCTGTTCAGCGAGCCGGGCGCCGGCTCCGACCTGGCGGCGCTGTCGACCCGGGCGGAAAAGGCCGAGGGCGGCTGGCGGATCAACGGCCAGAAGGTCTGGAACTCCATGGCGGACCGGGCCGACTACGGAATCCTGCTCGCGCGGACCAACCAGGACGCCCCCAAGCACCGGGGCATCTCGTACTTCCTGCTCGACATGCGCACGCCCGGCATCGAGGTGCGCCCGCTGCGCGAGGCCAACGGCAACTACCTGTTCAACGAGGTCTTCTTCACCGACGTCCTCGTGCCCGACGACCGGTTGGTGGGCGAGGTCGACAAGGGCTGGGCGCTGGCGCGCACCACGCTCGGCAACGAGCGAGTGGCCATGGGCGGGATGCGCGAGCTGAGGCTGGACATGCCGGCGATGGCCGCCTCCGGGGAGCTCGCCGCGCGCGCCGACGACGTCCACCGGGACATCGGCGCGCTGTACGCCCATGCGTACGCGCTGTCCGCGATGAGCCTGCGCGGGACGCTGCGCACGCTGTCCGGCCTTCGTCCCGGCGCCGAGGCGAGCGTCGCGAAGGTCGCGGCGAGCTTCCTGAACACCGACGTCGCGACGCGCACCCTGCGCTGGTTCGGCCCGGCGGCGGCCAGCGCCGAGGGCCCGGGCGCCGCGGCGGTGCACCAGTACCTGAGCGTTCCGCCGCACCTGATCGGCGGCGGCACCATCGAGATCCAGCTCAACGTCATCGCCGAGCGCGTCCTCGGTCTCCCTCGCGGCTGACCGGGGCCGGCCGGCCGACCACGACAGCCATCCTCGCAGTAGAACGGAATTTCAACTGTGAGGCTGGCCTCACAACTTTGCAGCAAGGCCAGGTGCGTAGACGAAGATCACCAATGGTATACGAAATGAAACCCGCTTCCAGGTAGCCTGGAAAGGTGGCGAAAGAGGAAACCCTGCCGCAGCCGGTCAGCACGATGACGCCGGCGCAGCTGGCCCGCCGGCGTCGGCTCACGGACGCGGTCATCGAGATGATCGACCAGGTGCCCCCGGACCAGTTGCAGATGCGGGACGTCGCCGAGCGCTCCGGGGTCGCGCTCGGTACGGCCTATCGCTACTTCTCCTCGAAGGATCATCTGCTCGCCGCCGCCTGGGCCGACTGGCAGCGCCGGCTCACCGACCGGGTACGCGCCGAGGTCTCCCGCGACCAGTCCCGCGGCGGCAACAGCGGCACCCCGCCGGCCGGCCCCTGCACGCGCGTCACCGCGTTCCTGCACCGCGAGCTGCGGGCCTTCCAGCGGCATCCGAACTTCGCCCGCCTCGTCACCCATGTGGAAGGCTCCAGCGACCCGTTCGCGAGCGAGGAGCTGGCCGGCCTCGGCGACGACAACCGCACCGTCCTCACCGCTCTCATGGACGACGTGCCACCCGACGTCGCCAGGCCCGCCATAATCGCCCTGAACGCCACCCTGGCCTCCGGGCTCGGTGCCTGGACGGCCGGCCGCCTCACCTTCCCCGACCTCGTCCGCCAGCTGGAGGACGTCGCCCGGCTGGTCCTGGGCCCCTACGAAAACCCCCAACCGGCCTGATCCCCGCACCTCGGCAGCCCTCCGGCCACCACGCGGTTGACAAGAACCAGACAAAAGGGGTCACAGACTCCCGGCCGCGCTCCACGATGACCCGACCGACGGGCAGTCAGTGGAGGGGAACAGCATGAAGATTCGCCTGGCTGTCGCGCTCCCGCTCGCCGCGGCGACGATCGCCGTCACGGCGACGGGTTGTTCGCAGAAGACCCGGGAACCGGGGCGGGACGCGCCCGTGGCCAGCCACGACGACAAGCCGGCCCGGGTCATCAACATGCCGGACGGTTTTAGCAACGTGTCCGCGAAGTGCGACGGGCCGAACATGGTGTACGTCGTCTACCACTCGGACGCCGCCTACGGCTCGGTCGCGATCGCGCCGAACGACCCTCGGTGCACCGGGAACGGAAGATAGCCTCGAGCCAGCGGGCCGCCGGCCACCACGCGCCCCCGGGCCCCGGTCAGCTGGCGGGGAGATAGGCGTTGGTGACGACGTCGGCGGCCTTCACGGGCCTGTCGATGAGATGCCCGGCGGACATCCAGTCGGCGAACGACTGCCAGGCAGCGGTGTCCTGGCGGCCGAAGCCGGCGGGGTTGCGCAGCAGCGGCACGGTCGCGTCGACCATCTTCGGCAGCACCGCGGGGTCGTATCCCTCGGCCACCGTGGCGATCGTCTTCGCGGCGCTCGCCGGGTCGGCCAGGACGGCGGCGTTGCCTCGGGCCAGCGCGCCGAGGAAGTCGCGTACCAGCTTCTGGTAGGCGGGATCGCTCTTCAGCCGGCTGGCCTGGGCGATGACGACGAGCTCGGCGTAGTCCGGCACGCCGGCCTCGGTCACCGGGATGACCGTCGGGTTCAGGCCCTCGGCCGCCAGCTGGACGGCCTCGACGTTGCGGAACCCGCCGAGGGTCGCGTCGACGTTGCCGGTCACCATCGCGGCGAGCAGGTCCTGGCCGACGTCGACCTTCGTCACGGAGCCTTCGTCGACGTGGTTGCTGGCGAGAATCGTCTTCAGGAACGCGTCCTGGGTGACGAGGCCCGCGGTGGCGACCTTCGCGCCGGCGAGGTCCGCGATGGCGTGCACCCGGGATTTGCCCGTGGCCATGACCGAGGTCAGGGCGGTGGGCACCAGAGCCCCGACGGCGACCACGTCCAGGCCCTGTGAACCGGCGATCACGGTCTCCGGCTCGTAGGAGATGCCCAGGTCGATCCTGCCGGTGCTGACCAGCTTCGTGGGGTCCGACGGGTCGGACGGCGGCTGCAGGGTGACGTCGAGCCCGGCGGCCTTGAAGTAGCCGGCGTCGCGGGCCGTGTAGAGCGCGACGTGGTCCGGGTTGGGATCCCAGTCCAGCAGGACCGTGGTCTTCCGGGTCTTCTCGCCGCCGGCGGATGCCCCGTTCGCGTCGTGATTCCCGCCGCCGCACGCGGACAGGACCAGTACTCCCGCCATCAGCGCGCAGCCAGCACCGCCGCCGAGACCGAACGTCGATCGGTGAGCCCTCATCTGTTGGTGCTCTTCCCTTCGTGAGCCCAGCCGACCAGTGCCCTCTCCAAGGCAGTGACCAGAACGAACAAGGCGATGGACATGGCGGACAGCAGGGCGATCGCAGCGAAGACCAGCGCGCTCTGCAGTTGTGGAACGGCCTGGCGCATCACGTGCCCGAGACCGTCGGACGAGCCTGAGTACTCGCCGAACACCGCCGCCGTCGAGGCATACGCGGCGGACAGCCGCAGCCCCGTGAACATCGACGGAAGTGCCGCGGGAAACTCGACCCGCCGAAAGATCGACCAGCGCGTGCCGTAGAGGGTGAGCATCGTCCGCCTGAGGTCGGCGTCGACGGCCGACAGACCGTCGAGCGTGCCCACGACGATCGGGAAGAAACAGAGCAGTGCCACCAGGATGAGCTTCGGCGTCAGCGAGTAACCGAAGATGATCGCCAGAACCGGCGCGATCACCACCACGGGCACGGTCTGCGAGCCGATCAGCCAAGGGTAGAGCGCCGACCGGGCGATCCGCGAGAAATGCAACCCGCAGGCGATGAACAGCCCGGCGCCGACCGCGATCGCGAAACCCGCCACCACCTCGGTCAGCGTCACCCAGGTGGCGCTCGCCAGCGTCGAGTCCCAACGATGCACCAGCGCACGGGCCACGGCACTCGGCGCGGGCAGGATGTAGTCCTCGACGCCGAGGACGGCCGTCGCCAGCTCCCACGCGGCGACGACCGCGACGAGCACCACCGCGGGCGGCCCCCATCGCCGAAGGCCCCATCCACCAAGGCCCTGGGCACCGCGCCGGGAAGCCGGGCGCGGCGTCACGAGCGCACCTGCTCGGTCGATGTCGACGGCGGCCGCTCCAGCGCGGCGAGGACCGCGTCGCGCAGCCCGACGAACTCGGCGCTCGCGAGCAGCTCGCGGCGGGAGCCGGCCGGGGGAAGATCGACGGCCAGGCGAGCCGCCACCCGGCCGGGGCGGCCCGTCAGGACGACCACCTCGTGACCAAGCAGCAGCGCCTCCTCCACATCGTGGGTGACCAGCACGGCCGTACGCGGCTCGGCGTCCAGGGTGGAGCGCAGCCAGTCCTGCGCCTCCGCGCGGGTGATCGCGTCGAGCGCGCCGAACGGCTCGTCCAGCAGCAGGATCTCCTTGTCCGCGACGAAGGTGCGCAGGAACGCCACCCGCTGGCGCATGCCACCGGAAAGCTGGCGAGGGCGATGATCCTCGAACCCAGCCAGCCCGAACCGGGCGAACAGCGGCCGCACCGCCGCTCGCGCCGCCCGGCGGGACATTCCCCGGTTCTCCAACGACACCGCGGCGTTGGCCAGCGCCGACCGCCAGGGCAGCAGCAGGTCGCGTTGCGGCATCAGGGCACATCGGGCGAGCCGACCGGCGGGTCCGGTGGCGCCGAGCACGTCGACGACGCCCTCGTCCGGCTCGTCCAGCCCGCTGATCAGCCCGAGGAGCGTGGACTTCCCGCAGCCGCTCGGCCCGACGACCGCGAGCCGCCGTCCGCGCGCGACGGCCAGATCCACCCGCTCGACCGCGACGACGTCGCCGTAGCGGCGGGTAACACCGGCCAGCCGGATGCCATCCGCATCGTGCTGATCTTGGCCTCTTTCGGCGGGGTGACCACCGGTGGCGAGCTCAGAAGGCGGCACCGGTACGAGCGGAACCGATGTACCGCGCGTACGCCATGCCACGGTGGCCGATACAACCCACCAGCGGCGTTCCCGGTCAAGCCGTCGGGTTCGACATCACGTCCCGGTCACGTCCCTCGAAAGGCCGTCGCCACGGCTCGCTGGGGCGACGGTCGCCCGGATCGCGCCGGGCGACCGTCTGATGTCACGGCCCGAGGTCGTCGCGGTAGCCACAGTCGACGTACGCCGTCCACTGCCACGAGCCGCCGGCCACGTCGTCGGTCCGGAGGCTCAGCACCTTGCCGTCGTCGGCGAGGATCAGGCGGGCGGTGGTCGCGCCCATGTCGGGCGGCAGCGTCGCGTCGAACGCGGTTCCGACCCGTCCGAGTGGGTCGGTCGCGGCGCCGACCACCGTGATGCCAGGCGTCTGAGCGAGCACCTTGAAGGCGGCCGCCTGCACCTCGGGCGTCGCCGGGGTCTGCATCAGGCTGACGACCACGCCCAACCGGTTGGCGCCCCGAGCGGCCTCCGGCACGTCGGAAGCCAGCCCGTCGTCCATGATCGCGGCGAGCTTCCCGGGATCGGCCGGAAGCGCGCGGATCTCAGCCTTCGTGTAGAGCCGGACGAAGTCCGCCATACCCTCGGGACCGTTGCGCTCGTACCCGGCCTTGTAGAGGCCTGTGAGGGCGTACTTGGCGTCCAGGCCGGTGAGGTCGTGAGTTTTGGTCTTCCCGTCGGTGGTCAGTACGACCCGCAGCTTCCCGTCATCCGACCGCGCCCAGTACTGCTCCGCGCGATTCTCCTGGGCCTGACCGCCAGGTGCCGGGACGACGTGAGCCTGGTAGATCTCGCGACACCAGAACACCGGCCCGTCGCCCGCCGGCGAGCTCAGCCGCCGCACGCTGGCCGCGAGGAACAGATCCGTGGCCGACCCGCCGCCCCCCAGACCGGCCGGGGGCGTCTCGGCGGCGGTCGACGACGGAGCCGGGCCAACCACCGGGCCGCCGGCACCGCCGCCCGGTGCCAACACCGTCGCGCCCACCGCGGCGGCCACGCCGATCGGCAGCGCCGCGACCCCCGCGCGCCGCCGGAACCGCATCGTGCGTCCGTGCCGCACCGCCCGGGCGGTGAGCCTGGTGAGCGCCGCCGGGTCGGCGGCGCCGAGGTCGTCGTCCGCGAGCGCGGCGCGCAGGGCGCGCACGGTCGCCTCTTCGGTTGGAGCTAGCACGCGGTCCGTCCTCGGTCAGATGGGTTCGTACGGAATACGAAGGGGATGAGGTGCCGGCGCCCGGTCGCGGGCCGCCGACAATCGGGTTTCTGACAACCGGGTCTCTCCAGCGGATCCGGCGGCGGTCGAGGTGGCGGCAGCCGACCTGGCGGTGTCGGACGTGGCGGTGGTGGATCCGCCCGCGAGTTCGGCCCGCGGCGGGTCGCCCAGGTGGGTGCGCAGCTTGGCGAGGCCGCGATGGGCCTGGCTGCGCACCGTCGCCTCGCTCGTGCCCAGGGCCGCGGCGATCTCGCCGTCCGGCGCGTCCAGGAGATAGCGCAGGACCAGCACCGCCCGTTGCCGGGTGGGCAGGGCGGCCAGCGCCGAACGCATCCGGAGGCGCTCGACCACGTCGTCCTCGGGCCGATCCGGCGCCGGCCGGTCGGGTACGGCACCGACGACGTCGGACGACGACCGGCGCCGCCACCCACTGATTCGGCCGTTCACCATCGCGCGCCGGACATAGGCCAGTGGATCGCGGCGGCGCGCGCTGGGCCAGCGGGCATACGTCCTGGTCAACGCCGACTGGACCAGGTCCTCGGCGCGGTGCCGGTCCCCGGTCATCGACCGGGCGAACCGGAGCAGCCCGTCGCCGTGCTCGGCGACGAACGCCGCGAACTCGTCCGCGTCACTCGTCATCGGATCTACTCGTCATGGTGGCCTCCTGGAGGTCTCACCCCCAGACACGCGCCAGCCGCCCGCCCTGTTGCACGGTCTCGGCCAGGGCTCATGCCACGAACCCGTCCCAGCCCGGCCGCCTCGCAGCTGATTTCACGTCCCGACGCCTCGTCGCGGGAGGTGGCGGCTATCGGCCGGCCGCGCCGGGTCTGGTCACGATGAGGACGGTCGCTTCGTAGTCGTCGGAGCCTTCGACGCGTGCCGTCAGGCCATGACGGCCGGCGACGCCAGCCAGCACGGGTGCCTGGCTGATGCTGGTCTCGACGAGCAGGTGGCCGCCCGAGGCGAGCCAGGCGCTCGCGCCGGCGATGACCCGCCGCAGGACGTCGAGCCCGTCCGGACCGCCGTCCAGCGCGACGAGTGGCTCGTACTCCCGCGCCTCCGGTGGCATCAGCGCGATTTCCTCGGTGGGCACGTACGGCGCGTTGGCGATCAGGACGTCGACGCGTCCCCGCAGGTCGGCCGGCAGCGGGTCATAGAGATCGCCCTCAAAGACCTGGCCGCCGGCGAGCGCGACGTTGCGGCGKGCGCAGCGCGCCGCCGCCGGATCGATGTCGGCGGCGTACAGCTCGACCTGGGCGGCGAGGCGGGCGACGACGAGGCCAAGGGCGCCCGAGCCGCAGCAAAGGTCGACGACGACCGCGCGCGCGAGGTCGGCCGCCGGGCCTACCGCCCGCGCGAGGTGGGCCGCCGCGGCCTGCCTGGCGAGGCCGGTCGCCAGTTCGACGAGAAACTCGGTGCGATGGCGCGGAACGAAGACGCCGTCCTCGACGGCGATCCGGTGCCCACAGAACTCGGCCCACCCGAGAATGTGCTCGAGCGGGATGCCGGCGGTCCGCCGGGCGACCATGTCGGCCAGATCGGCCGGCCCGTCGGCGGACGTGAGGAGCAGCGCGGCCTCGTCCTCCGCGAAGACGCAGCCGGCGGCTCGCAGTGTCTCGACAATGCCAGACGTTGTGACTGTCTCATCGGCGGATGCGCGGTTGTCGACGGATGAGTCGTCATTCGACGAGCTCACGCCACGGGCGGGAGAAAGCGACATCAGAAGCCTTTCGGAGCACCGAAGGGCGCTCGCGCGGCCACCGCTACTGACGAACAGCGTGGCCGCGAGGCGAACGCACCAAGCCTTTTCTGGCGTTGATGGGTCTCACCTCCTCCGGCTGTCGCTGCTGGTCCCGCAACACTATCCCGGACTCGCGGGACCGCGGCCTGCCCGAGGTCGACGGGCTCATGCCCGGAGCCGCCGCGTTCGGAACAGCCGCGTTCGGAGCAGCCGCGTTCGGAGCAGCCGCGTTCGAACGCCGCGTTCGGAGGCCGCGCGTTTCCGCTCGCCCACGCGGGGGCCGCGAGTCCGGCCACGTACCTCGTACCTCTCAAGGCGTACGCCTACGCCGTCAGCGGTACGTCGCGGCCGGAAAAGATCGGCCGCGCGGGCGTCGGCGGCGGGCCCGAAGATCCCTAACGTTCTGGTTGTCCAGCCGGCAGTCGACCACCCGGGACTCGACCACCGCCGGTACCTGACGACAGACGCGAGGTTGACGATGATCGAGGCGCGCGGGCTCACCAAGCGCTACGGCAGGAAGGTCGCCGTAGACGACCTTTCCTTCACGGTCAGGCCCGGAGTGGTCACCGGGTTCCTTGGGCCGAACGGCGCCGGCAAGTCGACGACGATGCGAATGATTCTCGGCCTGGACCGGCCGACCCAGGGCACGGTGCTCGTCGACGGCCGCCGCTACCGCGACCTGGCCTCGCCAGCACGCCACGTCGGCGCGCTGCTGGAATCCAGGGCGATCCACACGGGACGCTCGGCCCAGGACCATCTGCTCGCCCTGGCGCACACACACGGCATCCCGCGCGGCCGCGTCGACGAGGTCATTGACCTGGTCGGGCTACGGGACGTGGCTCGCAAGCGGGCCGGCGGCTTCTCGCTCGGCATGGGCCAGCGGCTGGGGATCGCCTCCGCGATGCTGGGCGACCCCGGGACGCTCGTCCTCGACGAGCCGGTCAACGGGCTCGACCCGGAGGGCGTCCGCTGGATCCGCGACCTACTGCGCGGCCTTGCCGCCGAGGGGCGCACCATCCTGCTCTCCTCGCACCTGATGAGCGAGATGGCGATGACCGCGACCAACCTGATCGTGGTCGGCCGCGGCCGACTCATCCAGGAGACGTCGGTCGAGGAGTTCGTCCGCGGCGCCTCGGGCAACCGGGTGCACGTCCGCTCCCCGCAGGCGGGCGAGCTCGCCGAGCTGGCCGCCCGCGAGGGCGCGACGGTCACCTACTCGGCCGCCCTCGCCGGCGCGCGCTCCGCCGCGGCCGCCAGTGGTTTCGAGGCCGCACCCGGCTCGGAGGCCGACGCCATCGAGGTGGCGGGCCTGCCGTCGGAACGGATCGGCGAGCTGGCCCGCGCCTACGGGATCGCGCTGTACGAGCTCACCCCACGCCTTGCCTCCCTCGAGGAGGCGTTCATGGACATCACCCGCGACGCGGTCGAGTTCAACACCGCGGCGCCCGCGACCAGCGAGGGAACCCGATGAACGAGATGCACGACCGCCAGTCCCGTGACCGCGCGTCCGCCGTGTCCGCCCTGCCGGCCACGGTCGCGGCGGCACCCGGCCGGCAGCCGGGAACGGCCACGCTGGAGCGCGGGGCATCGGCGCGGTCCAGGCGAGGGTCCGGCGCGGCGAGGGCGGGCGACGCCCCGAGCGGCGCCATCGCGGGCGACGTGACGCAGGCGCGGGTGATGCGGTCCGAATGGACGAAGCTCCGGTCGCTCCGTTCCACCCAGTGGACGATGGGGTTGGCTGTCCTGCTGCTCATCGGGCTCGCCATCCCACTGTGCGTCTCCGCGTCGGAGAACTGGACCGTCGCGGATGTCCAGGCTGGCAGCCAGGACCCGGTGTACCAGTCCCTCGCCGGTCTCCTGCTGGCCCAGGTGGCGGTCGGTGTCCTCGGGGTGCTGACCATGACCGGCGAGTACGCGACCGGCATGATCCGCGCGACGCTCGGCCTGGTGCCGCGAAGGCTGCCGGTGCTGTGGGCGAAGGCCGCCGTCCTCGCCGGTGTCACGTTCGTGGCGATGCTMGTCGCGTCGCTGGTGTCCTTCCTCATCGGCCAGGCCATCCTCGGATCGCACGACGTCGGCGTCTCCCTCGGCAGCGACGGCGCGGCGCGCGCGATCCTGGGCGCCGCGTTCTACCTGACCGCCATCGCGCTGCTCGGGCTCACCCTCGGCGCGTTGATCCGCCACACGGCCGGCGCGGTGACGGCGCTGCTCGGCGCGGTGCTCGGCCTCCCGCTCATCTTCTCGATGTTCGGCGAGCGGTTGGAGTCCGCGCAGCGGTACCTGCCCGCGCTCCTCGGTAACGCCATCTCGTCGACGAGCCCCGCCCGCCTCACCGACCTGGTCTCCCCAGGCAGGGCGTTCGTGATGCTGTGCCTCTACATCGCCCTCCTGGGCGTGGCCTCGGCCTACGTCCTCACCCGGCGCGACGTCTGATCCGACCGCTTCCCCGCGGATCACCTTCCCCGCGGATCGCTTTTCCCCGCGGAGCCCTCGGGGCGCGCGAGGCGACACCCGTCAGGTCGTCATCGCACGCCCCGGGGGCTTCGCGGGGGTCCTGTCCCGGCATCCCCAATCGGCCCGGAGGGGGCACTATGAGGCTCATGGCGACGAGGCTCATGGCGACGTCGAGCCGTGGGACGAGCCGGCCCAGCCAGCCGAACGTGCCCGACGTGCCCGGCGTGGTGTTCGGCCGGATGCGGTACGGCCGGATCGGCCGCACCCTGCGCGCCCGTCCCGTTCTCGTCGACACCGCTCTCGCGCTGATGGTCTGTCTCTTTGCGCTGGTACCGCTCACGTTGTCAAGCGGCCCGTCGGCCAGAATGGTGCTGCTCACCTGCGTGGCGGTGGCACCACTCTGCCTACGGCGTCGATACCCGGTCGG
This sequence comes from Pseudofrankia sp. EUN1h, assembly GCF_001854645.1. Classification (NCBI taxonomy): domain Bacteria; kingdom Bacillati; phylum Actinomycetota; class Actinomycetes; order Frankiales; family Frankiaceae; genus Pseudofrankia; species Pseudofrankia sp. EUN1h. Next base: position 54,672 of record NZ_MBLN01000071.1, read on the forward strand.
TGCGCTCATCGTCTGCGCGGCCGCGTCCTATGCGCAGATCCTGCTGTGGGTGCCGTCCTTCGGCACGTTCTCGTCGATGCTGATCGCGTTCTACACCGTGGCGAAATGGTCCCGGCGGCGGGCGACGGCAGGGGCCGCACTGATCATCACGATCTGGATCGTCTGGTTCAGTGGCCGACTTCCCCACGTCCGTGACGTCGACCGGCTCGGCGTCATGCTGGTCTTCCTGCCGGCCGCCATCGCCGCGGGTGTTCTCGGCGTCAACGCCAACACCCGGCGCGCATACGTCGCCTCCATCGCCGACCGCGCCATACGGGCCGAACGCGAGCGTGACCAGCAGGCCCTGCTCGCCGCGGCGGGCGAACGAGCCCGCATCGCGCGGGAGATGCATGACATCGTCGCGCACAACCTGTCCGTCATGATCGCGCTTGCGGACGGCGCGAGCTACACGCTGCGCGACCTGATCGCGGCCCCGGCCGAGGCGCCGGCGACCCACGGTGCGACGACCGAGGTGCCAGCGGGCGGCGACGAGCGGGCGCTACGCGCGGTCCGCGCGGTCGAATCCGTGTCGGCGACGGGCCGGGAGGCGCTCGCGCAGATGCGCAGCCTGCTCGGCGTCCTGCGGGACGACCACGCTCCCGCCGGGCCGCCGACCATCGACCTCGGCGCGGCGGCCAACCACCCGCCGGCTCCGCATGACGCCGCGCGGGCCGCCGTCCGGCGCGAGACGTTCGAGGCGCGCGAGACGCCCGAGACGTTCGACGACGGCCATGACGACGGCGGCGCGCAGGACATCGACTACACCGGCGGTCCGAGTGACCTCGGCGGCGAGGTCGCGACGGCCCCACAGCCGCGGGTCGCCGACCTCGAACGCCTGGTCAACCAGGTTCGCCACGCTGGGCGCACCGTCGGCCTCCTCGTCTCTGGCGACCGGCGCGAGCTGCCMGCGGACGCCGAACTCACGATCTTCCGGATCGTCCAGGAATCGCTGACCAACGTGCTGAAGCACGCGGGACCGCACGCTCGGGCCCTCGTTCGGCTGAACTTCGACCCCAATGGGGTCGACATCGAGGTCACCGACACCAGCCCAGCCACGGCAGCGGGTGCGGCCGAGCCCGGGGCTGAGGCTGGGACTGGGGCACAGGAGCGGCGGGACCGCCCCACCACCGATCCTCCGGAGATTCGTCGACCGTACGGGCGTGGTATCGAGGGAATGCGGGAACGTGCCGCCCTCCACGGCGGCCACCTGGTCGCCGGCCCGGTCGCTGGGCCGAACGGCGGATGGCGCGTCGCCGCGCGGATCAACGCTCCGGCGGCGCGGCAGCCGACGATCGCCGCCACCCGACCACCGGCTACGGACCGCCCGGATCACGACGACGCGGCTCCATCCGGGCCCTCGGCTTCCCTGAATGTCCCTCCGCCCCTCCGAAGGTAAGGACGGTGACGGTGCCCGTTACCAGCCAGATCCCTGGCATCCAGCCACGATGACGATCAGAGTCCTGCTCGCCGACGACCAGCCGCTGCTGCGGATGGGATTCCGGATGGTGCTCGATTCGCAGCCGGACATCACCGTGGTCGGCGAGGCCGGCGACGGCGCCGAGGCCGCGCGGCTCGCCGCGCAGTTGGCGCCCGACGTCGTGTTGATGGACGTGCGGATGCCCCGCGTCGACGGCATCGAGGCGACCAAGCGCATCGTGGCCACCGACGGCGCGTCGCGCGTGCTCATCCTGACCACGTTCGACCTGGACCAGTACGTGCTGGCGGGCCTGCGGGCGGGGGCGAGCGGCTTCCTCCTCAAGGACGTGCCGCCGGCGGACCTGCTCGCCGCGATCCGCACGGTAGCCGCCGGCGACGCCGTCGTCGCGCCGAACGTCACCCGACGGCTGCTCGACGCGTTCGCGCACCGCCTGCCGGACCCGGAATCCGACGGCGGCGCGGGCGCGGCCGGCGGCCGGTCGGCACCGGGCGCCCGTGCCGCCGGCGCCGACCGGGTCGCCCGCCTGACCGACCGGGAACGCGACGTTCTCGGCGAGGTCGCCGCCGGCCTGTCGAACGCGGAGATCGCCGCTCGTCTCGTGCTCTCCGAGGCGACGGTCAAGACCCACGTCGGCCGCATTCTGGCCAAGCTGGAACTACGCGACCGCGTCCAGGCCGTCGTCTTCGCCTACGAGACCGGCCTCGTGCGCCCGTCGGCGAACCCGCCCCGCCACCCGGACTGACCGCCGCCGACCCGGCCTACGCGGCGAGGCGGGACTTGACCAGGGCGGCGACCTTGCCGCCGTCGGCGCGGCCGGCCACCACGGCCTGGACGGCCTTCATCGCGGGGCCAATCGCCTTCGGCCCCGCGAAACCACCCTCGGCCAGCGCCTTCTCGACGATCGCGGCGAGCTCGTCGTCACCGAGCTGCTTGGGCAGGTAGTCGGCGAGCACGTCACCCTCGGAGCCCTCCCGGGCGGCCTGCTCGGCGCGCCCGGCCGCGGCGTAGGCCTCGGACGCCTCGCGGCGCTTGCGCACCTCCCGGGTCAGGACCTTCTCGACCTCGGCCTCGGAGAGCTCATGCGCCGCCTTGCCCGAGACCTCCGCCTCCTTGACCGCCGCGAGCGCGAGCCGCAGCGTGGACGTCCGCAGCTCGTCCCGGGCCTTCATCGCCGTGGTCAGGTCGGCGCGCAGTCGCTCTTTCAGAGTGCTCATGGTCATCGCAGCCTAGGTCCTGTCAAGTGGTTCGGTCATCCGCATTCTCGTCGCGGCTCGTTGGAAGGTAGGCGGGGCGGGCCTCGTCCGCACGCCAGCTGTCGCCTTGGTTCCCCTCGCCGCCCTGGTTCCCCTCGCCGGCTTGGTTCTCCTGTCGGTGGYGAGGGGGAGACTGGACCAATGCGAGGGGACATGCCGGGAGGGCGAGCCTTGGCCCTGCGGGCCGTGGCCGCGCTGGGAACGGCTGGCGCTGCCACGGTCGGGTACGGGCTGTATGAACGCGACTCCTACACGTTGACCAGGCGGGAGGTGCCCGTGCTCGCGCCGGGCTCCGCGCCGTTGCGAATCCTGCACCTGTCCGACCTGCACGTGCTGCCGCGCCAGGCCGGCAAGCTGCGCTGGCTCGGCGAGCTGGCCCGGGTGATGCCCGACCTGGTCGCCCTGACCGGCGACGTGCTCTCCCACGCGGACGCGTCCAGCCCGCTGCGCCAGGCCCTGGCGCCGCTGTACGGGTTCCCCGGCGTCTTCGTCCCCGGCAACAACGACTACTACGTGCCACGCCCACACAGCCCACACCACTACGTCCTCGGCGCCAACGAGGCCAAGCCCACCGGGCCGGCCCTGGACTGGTCGGGCTTCGCGAAGGACCTCGCCACCGACTCGGGCTGGCGGGACATGACCCACGTCCACGAGGTCCTGACGATCGGCGGCCGGCGCCTGGACACCCGGGGCGTCGACGACGCCAAGCTGCGCCGCGACCGGGCCGACCTCGTCGCCGGAACGCCCGACAGCGGCGTCGACCTCGTCCTGGGCCTGTCCCACACCCCCGAGCCCCGCGTACTCGACGCGTTCACCGCGAGCGGCGTACAGCTGACGCTGTCCGGCCACACCCACGGCGGCCAGATCCGCCTCCCCTTCGTAGGCGCGCTCGCCACCAACTGCGGCCTCGACCGCAGACGCGCCCGTGGCCTCTCCCGCTGGCACGTCGCACCCGAAACCGGCACCGTCCGCTCCTCCTGGCTACACGTCTCGGCCGGCCTCGGCACCTCCCCGTTCGCCCCGATCCGCTTCGGCTGCCGCCCCGAAGCAACCCTGCTCACCCTCACCGCCATCAGGTAGCGCCGCGGCGGAGCCGCGGCCGGGCGGCCCACCGATCATGCCGGTCAGATTCGCCGGAACCGGGCCGCCGCAGCCCCGCACCCGTCGGGTATGCTGACCATCGTCAGGCGCCGGGGTGTGGCGCAGCTTGGTAGCGCGCTTCGTTCGGGACGAAGAGGCCGTGGGTTCGAATCCCGCCACCCCGACCAGCATGGGGACGTGATCGACGATCACGTCCCCATCGTCGTACAGCAGCGAAGTACAGCAGTAGACCATTCGTCCGGCTCCTCGGCGTTCTCTCCGCCGCTGTCGGCGTCGGTGCCTCATCCCGATCGAGACCCGCCCTCCGGGCGGGAAGACCTCAGGGGGCTCCGCCCCCCGAACCTCCCGCCGGCACGCCGAAGGGATCACGCTCGCCCCAGCCATGAGCGCCAGGCACTCGGAACTCCAGGTGCCGCACGGGCCTCGATTCAAGGCACCTGGTGCGTGTCGTTAAAGTCAGCTAACAGCTATACATAGTGTGGCGACTATCATGAGCCCGATGCCCGTAAGGATGAGATCTATGGCCCAACGAATGAAGAAGAATTTGTGATGGGCCATTCGCGACAGAACTCTTATTCGAGCAGACCTGCGATCTTCGGTCATTCTTTCACGAATATCGGCCGACGATAACCGTGACCAATGCGGCCAGCTAGCCCCGTCATCATTCTTTAGATGTGGTCGTACTGCCAGTAGCAAGAAAATGATGGCCGTAGCCCAAGCGCCAATACCAGAAATATAGATAGACAGTGCGACTGTGTGATGAATCGCTTTGGGAAGGTTGGAGAGCACAACCGTAACTGCGGCGCCCGTGAGGGCGAGCAGGAAGCTCGCCTTATTGTCGCATCGGTCGAGCGTGCCCGTGAGCGTCGCTTCGGCGACGTTCAGATTGCGATCTTGCATGTCGGAAGCCACTGCGTCCCCCTCACCTTTGGCCGAATCTAGCGGGGGTGACAGGTCGCCGGGGTCCAGTTGCTCCGACTACCCGAGTGGTCGAACGCGCCGATACCTGAGCACAGCGACGACACGTTCAGCGGCGGGCCGCTGGCAAGGTCGAAGGCGTGGCGAGCCGCTCACGCCGTGCATGGCCAGGACCCGGCGACCCGGCGACCCGCCACGCAGCCGCCCGCGCCCGTCGAGGCGTCGCACCGCGCGGACGATGTGTGGTCGCACGCGCTTCCCGTCGGGCGAATATTGGCGTTCCAACAGGTCAGAGCCATGATCGCCGTCCCGTGTGAGAGATCGACGGCCGGGCGCGAGCAGATATCAGCGCGATCAGGATCCGTAGCGGTGGTACGTCTCGAGGGCCAGGTAGCGGCCGCCGCCGTTCGCGTAGGTCTCGTAGCCGTTGGTCGAGATGCCGCTGCCGTTCTTGCCCTTCGGGTAGATCTGGACCGTCTCGGTGAGGCCTTGGAAGTAGTAGGTCACGGTCACCATGGCGCCGTAGGTGTTCCATTTGACGTTCTTCGCGTAGCCCCAGTCGGAGTATCCCTTGCCCAGGCCCAGCCAGCGCCGCGCGGCGGGTGTGAGCCGGCAGGGCTTCGCGTTCCGGTCGGTCAGGAGGCGCGGGGACAACGAGGAACCGCTCTCTCCGTCCGGGTGTGGGCGCTGGCCCGCTAGAACCCCGACAGTCAGGGCCTCCGCCCCGACATCCCGTGGTTCGCGCTGCGCGCGTCACCGGCTCGGCTCATTTCTCGTTGTAGCTGGGCGGTGGTCAGCTTCGAGGCAGCCGAAATTGGGGGCTCGGCCGCGCCTTCCGCCCCAATTTCACCTGCCTCGACACGCCGAACCCCTCCCAACCCGCGCCGGCTACGCTTCGGCCGAGCGCCGGACCACCGTCGTCGGCGATCCGGCGAGGTACCGCTAGCGGTTGAAGGGACTTCCGAAGGGGCCGCCGCGGCCGTTGCCATTGCCGTTGCCATTGCCTGGGTTTACGGGGGTTGACTGGGCGACGACGCCGCCTGACGCGACGAGGGTCACCGGCTGGTTCAGCGGGATCCTCGTGCCACTGGGGGGCGAGGTGGCCAGCACGATGCCGGCGGGGTCGCCGAGGAGCTGCACGGTGAAGCCCTGCGACTGCAGCGCGGCAGCGGCCGCGGCGACGGTCTGGCCGGTGACGTTGGGCACGATCACCATCGGGACGACCGGCTGGGTGTTGTCCGGGGGCGGTAGCTGTTCGACGGGCAGCTTCAGGCCGTCGAGGGTCCTGGTCATCGTCCGTGCCCAGATCTTCGTCGGCAGGTCGCCGCCGTAGACGTGCTGGTAGCCGAGCACGTTGCGCAGCTGGTGCGTCGACGGGCCGCGAGGGTCCGCGAGGGTGACCGCGGTGGCCAGCTGAGGAACGAAGCCGACGAACGAGGCGGTGCTGAAGTCCTCGGCGGTGCCGGTCTTGCCGGCGGCCGGACGGCCGATGTGGCCGTTGCCGGTCGCGGTGCCGCTGTTGATGACGCCCTCGAGCACCGAGGAGACGGTGTCCGCGATCTGCGGGTTGAGCACCTGGTCGCAGTCGGCGGGCTTGTGGTAGTCGAGCAGCCGGTCCGAGCCGCCGACGCGCTGCGTGATCGAGATGACGAACCGCGGGTCGCAGCGCTTGCCGTGTGCCGCGATCGTCGCATAGGCCGTCGCGAGGTCGAGGGTGCTGATCTCGTTCGAGCCGATCGTGAACGACCCGTCGCCCGAGCTCACGCCGTCGACGGCGTGGCAGGGTGAGTCGGACTGCAGGTTCGACGTCTGGGCCTGGACGCGGCAGGAGCTGACGCCGAGGCGGCGCGCCATCTCCGCGATCTTCAGGATGCCGACCTGTTCGGCGAGCTGGATGTAGTAGGTGTTCACCGAGTGCCAGGTCGCGGTCGTCAGCGAGTAGAGGCCAGCCTCGTTCGGGTCCGCGTTGCCGTAGCAGTTCTTCCCCGTCGGGTCCGGGTTCTGCCAGATCTTGGACTGGTAGCAGCCCGGCGAGTTGAACGTCGTCGACAGCGGCATGCCCTTCTCCAGTGCCGCTGCCAGGGCGAACATCTTGAATGTCGAACCGGGAGAGAAGGACGTCTCGTTGGTCGGGTAGACCTGCTTCGTATGGACGAAGTCACCCGTCGTCGACGGTGACATACCGTCGGCCGGGTCGCCGTAGTCCCGGTTCTCCGTCAGCGCCAGCACGTCGCCGGTGCCGGGCTGGACGGTGACGACGCCCGCCGAGACCCGGTTGCCCGGCGGGACGATCTCACGAGCGGAGGAGTCCGCGGCCCCCTGGGCGATCGGGTCCAGCGTGGTCCTGATGGTCAGGCCACCCTCGAACAGCAGCTTGCGCGCGGCGTCCTGGGTCGGGGCGAAGGTCCGGTCGTCGAGCAGCATCTGGCGGACCTGAGCGCAGAAGAACGGCGCGTACGAGTCCGCGCAGGAGTCGGCGGAGTGCGGCGGCTGGTCGAGCTTCACCGGCGCCGCCTTCGCCGTCATCAGGTCCGCCCCGGTGACGTGCTTGTGCTCGAGCATGGCGTCCAGAACCAGGTCGCGCCGCTCCGCGGCGGTCTGCGGGTGCAGCACCGGGTTGTAGGCCGTCGGGTTCTTCACGAGCCCGGCGAGCAGCGCCGCCTGCGGAAGCGACAGCTTCTCGACGTCCACGTTGAAGTAGCGTTTCGCGGCGGCCTGGATGCCATAGGCACCGTCGCCGAAGTACGCGATGTTCAGGTAACGCTCGAGAATTTCGTCCTTGCTGAGGTGTTGTTCCAGATAAAGCGCGTACCGGGCTTCGCGCAGCTTGCGGTCGACCGTCTGCGCGGTCGCCGCCTTGCGCTCCTCCGGAGTTGCCGCCGCCTGCAGAAGAACGTTCTTCACATACTGCTGGGTGATCGTCGAGGCGCCCTGGCTGACCTCGCCGCTTTCCCGGTTGGCGAGATAGGCGCGGACCATCCCCCGGTAGTCGACGCCGGAATGTTCATAGAACCGCGCGTCCTCGATGTCGACGATGGCGTTTCGCATCACCAGCGGTACCCGGGACAGCGGAACGACCTCGCGATACTGCTCGCCCACCAGCGTCGCGATGACGCTGCCGTGGGCGTCCAGGATCTTCGACGGCTCGACGAGCGGGGTGACGGTCAGGTTTTCCGGGAGGGAGAGGAAATCGTCGGCCCCGCTCTTCGCCGTGAGCCCGACGAGTCCGACCATCGGCACGGCGAGGAGCGCGACGACCACACCCGCGGCGATGCTCGCGAACAGCGCACCGGCCAGCCTCCTGGCCGCGAAGGTCCAGCCCCGGCGCCCCCGACGGGGGGCAGCCGCGGCGCTCACGCGCGTGCCCTCATGGTGTCGGAACCTCCGTCCGCCCCCAGCACGATCCCCCACGGATTAACACCACTTGCCAAGCGACGCCCGACGGACGCATCGTTCCACCCATACGCGGACCACAGGGCAAGCGCGCTACCCGGAGGTGGCGGGGTGAGGTTACCTCGTGAGCCCGCCCAGCCGATGGCTGGCGCGGGCAGGCGGACGAGCGCCGTCGTCCGCCACCTGTCGGCGCCCGGCCCCGTGGAGCCGCTCACTCGGGCCGCCCAACGGCCGTCAGAGGGGCCCGCGGCCCCGGCTGGGAGACCGCCCGGCCCGTCGGCGGCCCGGAGGCTGCGCGCGTCCACGCAGGTCGGGCGCGAGCCGTCGTCGGTGACGGCCGCCGAGGCGGCGCGGAACGGGCACGCGCCGCGCGGCGAGAAGGTGAACCGGAGGTGGTCTGACCGAGAAACGCGCAAGACACAAACGAGACGGTGCTGTCATCCGGTTGACATGCGGATGCCATCAACGGTCCTACAGTCTGGTTCGCATCAATGGCCCGGACTAGTCATACCGATAACCACCCGAGTGGGGTCTGTGCCGTGGCCACGGCACTCCGTACGGTTTCGCACGACGCCAACGACGCCACGTCACCCGCACGGGTCCCTTGACCACGGTCTCTCTCGAAAGGCAGGTGGCATGACCAGAAGCCCAACCCCGACCGTCACCACTGCTCGTCGTGGCGGCAGTACCACCGGTGTCGTCAGCAGCATCGCCGACGGCGACTGGACCGCTGTCGCGGCCTGCAKGGACGTCGACCCGGACGAGTTGTTCGTCCAGGGTGCCGCGCAGAACCGGGTGAAGACCCGCTGCTTCGGCTGCCTGGTGCGAACACAGTGCCTGGCGGACGCCCTGGACAATCACGTGGAGTTCGGTGTCTGGGGTGGCATGACCGAGCGGGAGCGCCGCGCGCTGCTGCGGCGCCGGCCGGATGTCCGTTCCTGGAGGAAGCTCCTCGCGGACGCCCAGGCGGATCACCGCGCCAGCTCTGTCGGCTAGCCGCTCCCGGCCAGCCCTTCCAACCGGAACCCGGCGCAGCGTCGCGCACGGGATCCCGGTTGATGCCCGCCGAGGAAGCTCGGTCACGATGGGCATGATTCGTATTACCGCCCGCCGCGCGGGCGCCTTTCCGGTGGCCCGCATCGTCCGGCCACCCGCGCCCATGGCACACAGCCGGGCGCGCACCGTGGCCGACGTGGATGCGCATTCCCGTATCTTCCCTGGTCAGCAGCCCCGCGAACGCGGAACGCGAAATCCTACGGCCGGCCAGGTACCGCGACGATTGCCGCGCGGGCACGCTCGCCTAGGAGCAGGTCGCCCGCGTCGGGCCCTGGCTCTAGGCCTGGCCCGATAGCACGGACTTTCTCACTGGGCAATCKCCCGTTCGAGTCACCCCTGCGGTAGTGCTCTCAGCCCACTCGGGCGAGACGTTCATCACCCGCCAGCGCGTCCCCGATCTCCCGGAGACCGATCAGGTCGTGAACGTCGTCGGCCAGCGCCTCGACCTCGACGAGCGGGGTGTCCGGGTGCGCCGAGGTGAACCGCTCCCGTATCCGCGCCTCCCGTTCGGCCAGCCGCAGCCGGTCGGCGTGCACCCGCAGCACGGCCGCGGCCACCGGATGCTCCCCGTGCTCGGCGAGGTTCTCCGCGGCCGCCAGGCTGCGCTCCGCCGTCAACGACCGGCCGTCGCCGTGGTGCATGCGGTTCACCACCAACCCGGCCAGCGGCATCCCGTCGGTCTCCAACCGGTCGACGAAATAGCTTGCCTCCCGCAGCGCCGCCACCTCCGGCGCGGCGACCACCACAAAGGACGTTCCCGGAGCGCCCAGCAGCCTGTACGTCTTCTCCGCACGCTGGCGGAAACCGCCGAACATGGTCTCAAACGCCGACACGAACTGGCTCACGTCGGTCAGCAGCTGGGCGCCGATGACCTTGGTGAGCACCTTCGTGAACATTCCGAAACCGACACCGAGCACCTTTACGTATGCCCGGCCGCCGGCTTTTGCCGGTGCGAGCAGCAGCCGCAGCAACCGGCCGTCCAGGAACGTCCCGAGCCGGCTGGGGGCGTCGAGGAAGTCCAGCGCGGAACGGGTCGGCGGGGTGTCGACGACGATCAGGTCCCAGTCGCCGGCCGCGTCCAGCTGCCCGAGCTTCTCCATCGCCATGTACTCCTGCGTCCCGGAGAAGGAGCTGGACAACGACTGGTAGAAGGGGTTCTCGAGCAGCTGCTGCGCGCGTTCCGGGGTCGAGTGCGCGAGGACGATCTCGTCGAACGTCCGTTTCATGTCGAGCATCATCGCGTCGAGCCGCCCGCCGGCCGACCGGTCGACGCCCAGCACCTCGCGCGGGGAGTTGTCCAGCTCGGTCAGGCCCATCGACTGCGCGAGCCGCCGCGCCGGGTCGATGGTCAGCACGACGACGGCGCGTCCCCGCTCGGCGGCGCGCAGGGCCAGCGCGGCGGCAGTGGTCGTCTTGCCCACCCCGCCCGACCCGCAGCACACGATGATCCGCTCGGTCTCGAGCATCTCGTCCACGTCCAGGCGCGGCACCCCGGCCGGCTGCGGGCGGACCCGGGCCCGGATCCTGGACCCCGCCTGGCCGGCGGCCGCGGCGGCGGCCCGCGTCTTGTCCTTGTCCTTGGCCAGGCTCGCTCCCCTCGACGCCGACTGGGACTTGGGGGCCGACTGGGACTTGGGGGCCGACTGGGACTTGGGGGCCGACTGGGACTTCGGGGCCGACTGGGACTTCGGGGCCGGCCCGGGCTTCGGAGCGGACTGGGCCCGCGCGCCCGGTGGCGTCTTCGGGCCKGGCGAGGGCTTCCCGCCTCCCGCGGCCGGCGGCGTGCTGGCCGGCGTCATCCGACCATCCGCTGCGCCCGCAGCATCTCCGCGAACCGGTACAACATCCCCATGTCCATCCCGTCCGTCGCCAGCGGCAGCTCGTACATGGGCCGGTCGAGAGCGGCCACCTCGACCCGTTGCGCCGTCTCCAGCGCCACCCGTTCCGCGTGCTGCGCGGCCTCCCTGGCGAGCTCGGCGATCAGCTCCTCCGTCGGCTCGACGCCAGCCTCCTTGATCCCGGCCGCGAGCTCCTCCCCGTCGAGGGTGCCCGCGCGGGCCGCGCGCAGCTCCTTGGMGCCGAGCAGCGGCGGACGCACCATGTTCACCACCACGCCGCCGACCGGCAGGTCCGCGGCGCGCAGCTCGGCGACGGCGTCGACGGTCTCCTGCACCGGCATCTCCTCCAGCAGCGTCACCAGATGCACGGCGGTCTGCCCGGAGTGCAGCACGGCGAGCACCCCGTCGGCCTGCGAGCGGATCGGCCCCATCTTCGCCAGGCCCACCACCTCGCGCGCGACGTTGAGGAACCGGGTGATCCGGCCGGTCGGCGGCGCGTCCAGGACGACCGCGTCATAGGCGAGCCCGCTCGGCCGGGTGCCGTCCGGCCGGTTCACCGCTTCCTTGATCTTGCCGGTGAGCAGGACGTCGCGCACGCCCGGAGCGATCGTGGTCGCGAAGTCGATCGCGCCCATCTTGCCCAGCACCTTTCCGGCGCTGCGCAGGTTGTAGAACATCTCCAGGTACTCCAGCAGCGCCTCCTCCGCGTCGACGGCGAGCGCGTACACCTCGCCGCCGCCGGGGGCACTGGCCACCTTCCGCTCCCGGTATGGCAGGGGCGGCGTGTCGAAGACCTGAGCGATCTGCTGGCGCCCCTCGACCTCCGTGAGCAGCACCCGCTGCCCGCCGGTCGCAAGCGCCAACGCCAGCGCGCTCGCGACGGTCGTCTTCCCGGTCCCGCCCTTGCCGGTGACCACATGCAGCCGGCGCCGCCACGGGCCGGCGGGCTTCTCGCCTTTTCGGTCGCGTTCCGAGGCCGTCACGGCCACGACCGTACCCGCGCTGGCCCCGTCGTTCGCCTCGGCGCCGCCACCCGGTCGGACAATCCTGATCACACTGGGCCGGCACCGGACCGCGGCCCCGTCCTCCAGGCGGCGTCGGCCGGCGGCAAACACCCTGGTCGGCAAGGAGCCCGCCGCGGCGCGAGGCGCGTGGCGTCCGCGCGGGTCGACGCCGCGGGTCGACGCCTGGGTCGCCACCTGGACAGCCCTCCCCGCCGTTCTCGGCCTGCCGGACCCGCACTGGCCCGAAATCCGTCAGCCTTCCTGGGCCAACCCGCGATCTGCCGGGACCCCCGGCATCACGAGGCCGATAGGGTCCGGGCATGCAGAAGTGGGAGTACGTGACCGTCCCGGTGCTGATCCACTCCACGAAGATGATCCTCGACAACTGGGGCGAGGACGGCTGGGAGCTGGTGCAGGTCATCTCCGGGCCCAACCCGGAGAGCCTGGTCGCCTACTTCAAACGGCCGAAGGGCGAGGCCAGCTCGTGACCGACCCGCCGACCTCCCAGATCGCCGACCTGCCGGATCGGCTTCGCCGATCCGGCAGGGACCCTGTCGCCGATCCGGCAGGAACCCCGACTGACGACTCGGTGACCACGCCGACGGCCCGGCTGCAGGCGCTCGGCATCGAGCTCCCGCCGGTTCCGGTGCCGCAGGCCAGCTACGTGCCGGCGGTGCGCGACGGTGACTGGGTGTGGACGGCGGGGCAGCTGCCGCTGGTGGCCGGCAAGCTGACCGAGACGGGGCTCGTCGGCGCCGAGGTGGATCCTGAGCGGGCCGCGGGGCTGGCCAGGATCTGCGCGCTGAACGCCCTGGCCGCCGCCGCCGAGGCGGCCGGCGGGCTGGACCGGATCCGCCGGATCGTCAAGGTCGTCGGGTTCGTCGCCAGCGCGCCGGGCTTCACCGGCCAGCCGGCGGTCATCAACGGCGCCTCCGACCTGATCGGCCAGGTGTTCGGGGCGGCCGGACGCCATGCCCGGTCCGCCGTGGGCGTGGCCGCGCTCCCGCTCGGCTCCCCCGTCGAGGTGGAGCTGGTCGCCGTCGTCAAACCGGACGGGGCGTAGACCGGGCCACGTTCGCCGGCGGCCCTGCCCCGGACCACGGCGCGGTCCAGATCAGGGGCACGTCGTCGGCGGGGTCTCTACCATCGGACAGGTGGTTGATCACGGACCTCCCAGATCGACTCCGCAAGCTCCCAGACCTCCCCGATCGGCTTCGCCAATCGGGCAGGGACCCCGGATCCGGCAGGAACCCCGGGCCGCGCTGGTCACCCGGCTGCGGCGGCCGATGCCGCTGTCCTCGCCGCGCGGAGTGCTGGCCGCGAACGCCGGCCCTCCGGCGCCCCTGCGGCACGCCTCCACTGTGGTCCTGCTTCGCGACACCTCGGCGGGCCTGGAGGCCTTCCTGGTGAAGCGCGCGCGGACCATGGCCTTCGCCGGCGGGGTGTTCGCGTTCCCCGGTGGACGGGTGGACCCGGCCGACAGTGGCTTCGAGGTGCCCTGGGTCGGCCGGCCGCTGGCCGAGCTCATGAGCGCGCTCGAGCCGGACGCCGCGCTGGCCCGGGCGCTGGTCCAGGCCGCCGTGCGCGAGACCTTCGAGGAATGCGGCGTGCTGCTCGCCATCCMCGCCGACGCCACCGGCCCCGCGGTCGCCGGTCCCGCGATCGACGGCGAGACCGGGCAAGTCGGGCAAGTCGGGCCGGCGACTGCCTCGGGTCCCGAGGCGGCCTCGGTCGGCCTGACCGGACCCGGCTGGCTGGCGGACCGCCAGGCGATGGAGCGCCGTGAGCTCACACTCGCCGGGCTGCTGGCGCGCCACGGGCTCACCCTGCGGGCGGACCTCCTGGCGCCGTGGGCTCGCTGGATCACGCCGGAGGTCGAGCCCCGCCGCTACGACACCCGGTTCTTCATGGCGGCCCTGCCACCGGGCCAGGTGCCCGGCGAGCTTTCCGGCGAGGCGGACCAGATGCTCTGGATCCGCCCGGCCGAGGCTCTCGAACGGCACGAGGCCGGCCGGATGGCGATGCTGCCGCCGACCGCCTGGATGCTCTCCGACCTGCTGGGCTTCGCCAGCGTCGCCGAGGTGCTCGGGGCCGCGGGCGGCCGCGCGATCTCGCCAGTCATGCCAAAGATCATGATCTTCGACGACGCCGTGCACTTCCTGCTCCCCCACGACCCGGAGTACCCGACCGCCGGGCCGGCCACCACCGCGTCCCCGCCGCGGGAACCGCCGGTCTCGCCGGCGGACCCGGTCAGCGCCGCCGCGATCATCACGGCGCTGACCGTCGGCTCCAGCGACGGCCCGTGGGCCGGCGGCGAGGACAATCCGCCGGCCGCGGCCGTGGGACGGGAACGGCGATGACCGCCGGCACCCAGCCGAGCCGCGGCCGCCGGCCCGCCCCCACCGGCGCGGTGGGCGACGAGAGCCTGGCGGCGTCTCCCCAGCCCCGCCAGGTGAACCCGCTGGCCGCGCTGCTGCTCGCTCCCAACCCGAGCCCGATGACGCTCGAAGGCACCAACAGCTGGCTGCTGCGCGCGCCCGGCCACGGCGGCTGCGTCGTCGTGGACCCCGGCCCKGACGACGAGGGGCACCTGGCCGCGCTGGCCGCGGCGGGGCCGGTGACCACGATCCTGCTGACGCACGGCCACCCGGACCACAGCGAGGGCGCGGCGGTGCTGCACGAGCTGACCGGCGCGCCGGTCAGGGCGCTGGACCCGGCGCACCGCCTCGGCTCGGAGGGACTGGTCGAGGGCGACGTCGTGGCGGTGGCCGGCATCGAGCTGCGGGTGATGGCGACGCCGGGCCACTCGGCCGACTCGCTGTCGTTCCTGCTGTTCGGCGATACGACCGGCACGGCGACGGCGGACGGGGCGCCGCTCGCGGTGCTGACCGGCGACACCATCCTCGGCCGCGGCACCACGGTGGTCGCCTACCCGGACGGGCGGCTGGACGACTACCTGGCAAGCCTGCGCCGGCTCGCCGAGCTGCCCGAGGGCCTCGCCGTCCTGCCGGGGCACGGCCCCGAGCTGGCCGACGCCCGCGGGGCGGCGAACTACTACCTGGCGCACCGGGCGCAGCGGCTGGAGCAGGTCAGGGCGGCGCTCGCCGCCGCCGGGGTCGGCCCGGCCGATGCCACCCCACGCGACGTCGTCGAACGCGTCTACGCCGACGTCGACCGCGTGCTCTGGCCAGCCGCCGAGCTCTCGGTCCGCGCCCAGCTGGACTACCTGCGCGACGAGGGCTGACCACGGGTACCCAGCGTGGGTACCCGGGTCGGCATCGCCACCGAAACCACGCGGTCGGGGCGCTTCGTGCCTCGGCGGCATAGTTCGGCTCGCCAGATTGTTAGTGTGAGCGCCATCACAGCGGGCAGACCCGTCGCGCGGCCGCCCGGGACCTTGTGCCCGCAGGGTGGCGGGCGCCAGGCCCGGGCAGCGAGGCCTTGGCGTTCGACGACGGCGGGACGCCCGCTGCCAGACATCCGACAACGCCGCGACGGCGCGCGGGCCGGTGGCCGTGTCCCAGCCCACTAGACTTTCCGGACAGAGGGGGACCGCCAGTGCGAGACGTCCAAGATCGAGGCGGGTCAGCCCGTTCGCCGCGGGTGACCCCAGTGGCTTCTGCCGGGTCGCAGGCCGGACGGCGCACAGCCGGAAGACGGACGCCATGGTGATCGTCCCGACTCACTCGGGGACGCTGCGGTGCCCGCGCTGCGGAACACCGGCGGTGCCGGCCGCGCGCTACTGCTTCCACTGCGGGCTGCGGTTCACCTCGCTCGCCGGGTCGGGGCCGGAGTCCGCCGAGCGCCGCGTGGTCACCGTCCTGTTCGGCGACCTGTCCGACTTCACCTCGTGGGCCGAGGACCGCGACCCGGAGCGGGTCGGTGAGGTCACCGACCTGGTGCTCGCCGCGCTCGCCAAGGAGGTCGACGACGTCGGCGGCCGGGTCGACAACCTGGCCGGCGACGGGATCATGGCCGTGTTCGGCGCGCCGACCGCGCACGAGGACGACGCCGAGCGGGCGGTGCGCGCCGCCGCGGCGATGMAGGAGACGGTCCGCCGCCTGGTCGAGGACAGCGAGGACGGCGACACGCCGCTGGGCCTGCGGGTCGGCATCAACACCGGCGAGGTGCTCGCCGGTGTCCAGGCGTCGATGACGTACACCGTCGTCGGCGACACGGTGAACACCGCCGCCCGGCTGTCCGGAGCGGCCGCGGTCGGGGCCGTCTACGCCGGCCGGGACACCATGACCGCCACCCGCTCCGTCGCCACCTGGCGGGAGCTGCCGGACCTCACGCTGAAGGGCAAGCGCGAGCCGGTGCCGGCCTATGAGCTGGTGAGCCTGCGGCCGTCGAACGTGGCGAGGCCCGGCCTCGGTGACGACGCCGCCTTCGTCGGGCGTGACACGGAGCTGACGACGCTGCGCACCTGGTTCACCGAGACGCTTCAGGCCGGCTCGCCGACCATCGCCGTGATCACTGGCGAGGCCGGCATCGGCAAGACGCGGATCACCGGCGAGCTGGCCAAGCAGGCCCACGACGAGGCCGGCGCGCAGGTGCTGTGGGGCCGGACCGTGCGCCACGGCGACGGCCGCAGCCTGGCTCCGCTGGCGGACGTGATCCGCGGTGCCTGCGGCGTCGTCGACGGCGACAGCCTGGACCGGGTCGCCGACCGGGTTCGACGCACCGTAGGACGGCTGAACCATCCACTTACCGGCGCGCGGCTGCCCGCGGGACTCGCCGACCGGCTGCTCGGGATGCTCGGCGTCCCGACCGACCGGCGGGCCTCCGGCGCCGCCGAGCCGCCCCCTGGCGACCCGGCCGGCCGGGAGCACGGCGAGGCGAGCACCGGCGAGCGGTCCTTCGACCTGGCCGTCGACACCGTCGGGCTGCTGCTGTCCGYGCTCGCCGCCGAGCACCCGCTGATCGTCGTCGTCGACGACCTGGAGTGGGCCACCAGCCCGCTCATCGGGGCGTTGCGCCGCCTGGTGGGCCGGCTGATCGGCCCGATCATGCTGGTGTTGCTCGACCGGGAGATCCCACGGCTGGCGGATCTGCCGGGCGCTCGCGGGATGACGCTCGGGCCGCTACCCGAGGGCGCCGCGATGACGCTGCTGTCGGACTTCCTCAGCGGTGAGACGCTCAGCTCGCAGACCAGGGCGGCGCTGCTCACCCGGGTGCACGGCAACCCGTTCTTCCTGGCCGAGTTACTGAACCTGCTGATCGACCGTGACCAGCTACGCCGGCAGCCCGTCGCGGCGCTGGTAACCGCCTTCTCGGCCGGTCCCGGCGGCGTCGGCGGTGGGCCCGCCGCCGCCACCGGACCGACAGCCACCGGACCGACAGCCACCGCCGCGGGACCGGCCGTCGCCACTCGCCCGGCCGAGGCCGAGGGGCCCCGCTGGGTGCTGGAGGGCTCGCTGTCCGAAACGGCGCTGCCGGCCGGCGTGCAGTCGGTCCTGGCGGCTCGGATCGACGACCTGGACCCGACCGACAAGGCGGTGCTGCGGGCCGCCGCGGTACTCGGGAGCCGCTTCCCGGCCGCGGCGCTGCCGTGGGTCGAGGAACGGCCGGCGAACGAGGTCGCGGCGGCGCTGGAGCGGCTCACCGAGCGCCAGCTCGTCCGGCCGCCCCGGGCGGGCGAGCAACTGTGGCGGTTCGTCCACCCGATGGCGCGCGACGTCGCCTACGCCGGGCTGCCGAAGGTCGAGCGGGCGCGGCGGCACTCGACGGCGGCCCGCTGGGGCGTCACGGCGATGACCGGCTCGTCGCGCGAGGTGTCGAACTTCGTCGCGACCCACGCGCTACGGGCGTTCGACCTGGCGTCCTCGATGGCGCTGGCGCCGGCCGATCCGGCCTGGTCGGCGCGTGAGCCAGGCTTCAGGGCGCTGCTGCGCCTGGCCAGGGCGGCGCTGGCCCGTGACGACCATCGCACGGCCGCCGACCAGCTCGCCGACGCCCGCCGGCTCGGCCGCGGCGTGATCGACACCGACGACGAGAACATCGCCAGGGTGCTGCACGCCGAGGCGCTCGTCTCACTGCGCCGGCTGGAGGAGGCCGAGCGCACCCTGCGCCCGGCGCTGCGGGTCACCGCCCCGGCACGGCGCGCGGCCGCCTACGCCGTGCTCGGCGAGCTTCGCCAGAAGCAGGGGCGCGCGGAGCTCGCCACTCGAGCGCTGCGCACCGCGCTGGACGCGGCCCGCGCGGGCGGCGACGACCGCGCCGCCGCCGCGGCGCTGCGGCGGCTGGGCACCCTCGAGTACGGCGCCGCCCGGATCCGCACGGCCGAGGAGCTCTACCGCGAGGCACTGGAGCTGGCCCGCCGGGTCGACGACCCTCGCGGCGTCGGCTGGGCGCTGCAGCACCTCGCCTGGAGCGCGACCACTCGGGGCGACTATCCGCAGGCCGAACGCAGCCTGCGGCAGGCCACGGAGGTGTTCGAGCGCCTCGAGGACGCCGGCGGCATCGGCTGGTGCAGCGGCACCGAGGCGCTCGTCCTGTTGCTGTCGGGCCAGCTCGCGCGAGCACGGGCCCTGGCGCGCGGCCTGGTGGACGCGGCCGAGTCGATGGGCGAGCGGTGGGGCATGGCCGTCTGCCTGACGATCGGCGCGATCGCGGCGGCGGAGCTCGGTGACATCAGCGCGGCACGCACCGACGCGGGCAGGGCGGAGACGCTGTTCGAGGGCGCGGGCGACAGCTGGGGACGAATCCTCACCAAGGTCGCCCAGGGGCTCGCGGCCAGGGGCGCCGGAGAGCCGGACGCCGGCGCCGAGTTCCTCGCCGGCGCGTGCGCCGAGGCGGCCGCCGCCGGCCAGGCGCTGGTCGGCGCGCTCGCGTCGCTGATGCTCGGGCTGACCCTGCTGGACGCCGGGCGGGTCGACGAGGCCGAGCAGGCCGCCCAGAGCGCGATGGGCGAGCTGGTCGGCCTCGACCTGCGCCCGCACGCCCAGCTGGGCGCGAAGGTACTGGCGGCGCAGGTCGCCAGGGCGCGCGGGCGCCCGGGCGAGGCCATCGCGCTGCTGCGGGAGGCGCTGGCCGCGAGCGAGCCGGCGACGCTGCTGTTCCCCCGCCGCCAGGCCTACGCGCACCTGGCCGGCACCCTGCTGGACGCCGGGCAGCCGGATGAGGCGCTCGCGGTCGCCCGCCGGGCCGTCGCCGTGGACGCCGAGGACGTGCGCGCGCAGGTACTGGCCTGGCGGGCGCTCGGGACGGTGCTGGTCGCAAGCGGCGACCTGGAAGGCGGTCGGGAGGCCTACCTGCGGGCGCTGCGGGCGGCGACGGCGACCGAGGCGGTCAGCGAGGCGGCGCAGACCCGGCGGCTGCTGGCCGCCCTGCCCGACCCGGACCACGCCACCGTCGACGGCCGGGCCTCGCATCTCGGCGAGGCCAATGGCGAAGCGCACGGCGCGGCGCACGGCGACAACGGCCACGCGAGGATCGACACCGACCTGCCCGACACCGCCACGACGGTCACGCCCGCCTGACCCCTGCCTGGGGTCAGCGGGCGCGGCGGGCCAGCCGGTCGCGGTCGAGCAGGACCACGGCGCGGGAGTCGAGGCGCAGCCAGCCCCGGGTCGCGAAGTCGGCGAGCGCCTTGTTGACCGTCTCCCGGGAGGCCCCGACCAGCTGGGCCAGTTCCTCCTGGGTCAGGCCGTGCTCGACGCGGATCCCGGCGGCCTCGTTGCCGGGCTGCGCCGGCTCACCGAACCGCACCGCGAGGTCCAGCAGCGCCTTGGCGACCCGGCCGGGCACGTCGGTGAACACCATGTCGGCCATGGCGTCGTTGGTCCGGCGCAATCGGGCGGCCAGCACCCGCAGCAGCATCGAGCCGGCATCCGGCCGGGATCGCAGCCACGGGCGGAGCGCCGAGTGTTCCAGCGACACGAGCGAGGCGTCCGTCACGGCGGTGGCCGTAGCGGTCCGCGGACCCGGGTCGAAGAGAGACAATTCCCCGAAGATGTCCCCAGGCCCCATGACATACAGCAGGTTCTCGCGGCCGTCGGCAGACTGGCGTCCTATCTTCACCTTGCCGGACAGCACCACAAAGACGCGGTCACCCGGCTCGCCTTCACGGAACAGCACGTCACCACGGGTGACGTCCCTCCGCTCCAGGTGGCTGGAGAGCGCCTGGCGGTCCAGGTCGGACAACCCGACGAACAGCGGAACGCGAGCAAGCAGATCGTCCACGGGGTGAGCATGCCAGGACAGCGCGCGTAGAGCACGGCCAGGGCACCCCGAGCGTGCCCGTGCCCGCCTAAAATGACCAGATCAGCGATGAAGAAACACAATAAGTAACCAGGCTGAAGAGTAGGAGGAGGACGACGACACGCCTGGATGGACCGTGGCCAACGTCACTAGACGCTGCCGCGGCCCACGGTGTGTGACACGCCCGACCCCGGTTTCGCGGGCGGGGGCGCGTCGTCCACGATGTACCCGTCATGTTTCTCTTCGCCGCCATCGCGTTCCCTGTGGTGCTCCTCGGGCTTCTGCTGGCGATGGAGCGGGTCGAGCGCCCGCTGAACGCCGCGGACACCCGCAAGGGCATCGAGGGTTTCCTGGACAACGCCCGTCCTGACGAGGTCAACACCTTCGTCAACCAGGGCATGGCCGCCGCCCTCGATCGTTACCGCAGGCGCCTACGCCGCCAGCCGCCCGGCAAGCACCGGGCGGCCTAGCCGCCATGGCCTGACCAGTCGGCCAGGCCGTTCACCAGGCAGCCACCACTCCTCGCCGGCGCGGCGCCCGCCCGATCGAGGCAGGTAACGCGAGGCTGCGCCAGCAGGGGGAATAGGGTCAGGACATGCCGGCCATCGTCGACGCCTCCGTCGAAACCGCGCTGGCGCGGACCAGGCGGGCTCGGCGGATCGTGCGGATCCTGGGCGAGCTGCATCCCGACGCGCGGATCGCGTTGGACTTCACCAACCCGCTCGAACTGCTGGTCGCGACCGTGCTGTCGGCGCAGTGCACCGACAAGAAGGTCAACGAGGTCACCCCCGCCGTCTTCGCGAGATACCCCACCGCCGCGAGCTACGCGGGTGCGGACCGCGAGGAGCTCGAGCAGCAGCTGCGCCCGACCGGCTTCTTCCGTGCGAAGGCGAATTCGCTGATGGGGCTCGGTGCCGCGCTGGTGGACCGGTTCGACGGCGAGGTGCCACACAAGCTCGACGAGCTGGTCACGCTGCCCGGTGTCGGCCGCAAGACCGCCAACGTCGTGCTCGGGCACGCCTTCGACACGCCGGGCATCACCGTCGACACCCACGTCGGCCGCCTCTCCCGACGGTTTGGCCTGACCACCAACGACGACCCGGTCAAGGTCGAGTCCGATCTCGCCACGCTGATCGAGCGTAAGAATTGGACGATCGCCTCCGATCGGATGATCTTTCACGGCCGGCGGATCTGCCACGCCAGGCGACCGGCCTGCGGCGCCTGCGGCGTCGCGAAGCTGTGCCCGTCGTTCGGCGAGGGCCCGACGTCGGCCGCGGACGCGGCCCGGCTGGTCCGCGGCGACGCCGAAGCGGCCAGATGACGGCTCCCGACGGCCTCCCGCGCGCCAGCTCCCCCAGCGCCGGCCTCCCCGTCGCCGGCGGGCCGAGCGCCGGCGGCCCGCCCAGCTGGCTGCGCACGCTCGCGGCGGTGGTCACCCGCGACGGCCTGCCGGTCCGCGAGGAGGGCTGGCCACCGCCACCGCCGGACGCGCGGCCCGCGGCCGTGCTGATCCTTTTCGGCCAGGGCGAGCGCGGCCCGGACATGCTGCTGCTCGAACGGTCCGCCGACCTGCGCAAGCACGCCGGCCAGCCAGCCTTCCCCGGCGGCGCCGCCGACCCGACGGACGACTCGGCGGTCCACACGGCGCTGCGCGAGGCCCGCGAGGAGGTCGGGCTGGACCCGGCGGGCGTCGAGATCCTCGGTGCCGCGCCGCGCCTCTACCTGCCCCACAGCAACTACCTGGTGACCCCGGTGCTGGCCTGGTGGCGCGTGCCCTGCCCGGTCTACCCGGTCGACCCCGGCGAGACGTCGACGGTCGCCCGGGTACCGGTCGCGGACCTCGTCGACCCGGCGAAGCGGGTCCAGCTGCGCCACCCGCGCACCGGGAAGCCGAGCCCGGCGTTCCGGGTCGCCGGCATGACGACGGTGTGGGGCTTCACCGCCGGCATCCTCGACGCACTGCTGCGCCTGGCCGGCCTGGAACGGCCGTGGGGCGAGGGCCCGCCGGTCGACGACCCGGCCGTCAACGCCTCGATCGCCCGCGCCGCGCGCGAGCTGGCCCAGGCCGGCGACGCCGAGGCTGCCGGCGAGATCGACCCCCACGACCTCACGACGGACGACACGGACACCGTGGACGGCGTCGACGGCGTCGAGCCCGACGGCCTGGGCGCCCCCGACAACACCGCTGGCACCGGAACCGGTGCCGGCCCGACGAAGGGCTCGGCGGCTTGAGGATGTCGACGGCGGGCCGCCGCCTGACCGTGACGGTGATCGGGGCCCTGGCGCTGGCCGCGGCCGGCRCCGGCTGCACGGCCGAGCACCCGGACGCGCCGAAGCCCACCGCGGTCCTGACCCCGACGGTCACGGACGGGGTCCAGGTCTTCCATCTCATCGGCCTGGCCGACCTGCGGTTCTCGGCGGCCACGTTGAACGCCCGGCCCGGGAAGATCCGCGTCGACTTCTCCGTGGCGGACGGCTCCGCGTCCCACAACTTCGTGATCCCCAAGATCCCAGCGGCGCGCACCGACATCGTCGGCGCCGGAATGTCACGGTCGGTGACCTTCTCCGTCACCACGCCGGGCGACTACCCGGTGATCTGCACGCTGCACCCGAACATGTCCGCCACACTGCACGTCGGCTGACGCCGACCGAGAAGACCGCCTCCTGTGTTGAACATCCTGGACATCGTCCTGCTGCTCCTGGTGCTGGCGTTCGCCGTATCCGGCTACCGGCAGGGCTTCGTGGTCGGCGCGCTGTCGTTCGTCGGCTTCATCGGCGGCGGGATCCTCGGCGCCCAGATCGCCTACCCCATCGCCAGGCTGATCGGCCAGCGCGAGCACGGCGCGGTCATCGCCCTGGTCACCGTCCTGACTCTCGCCTGCCTCGGCCAGGTGGTCGGGACGGCCACCGGCGTCGCCCTGCGCAGCCGGCTCACCTGGCGGCCCGGCGAGACCGTCGACTCGCTGGCCGGCGCCGTGCTGTCGGGGCTGTCCGTGCTGCTGGTCGCGTGGCTGATGGCGACCGCGCTGGAACGATCCCCGTTCACCACCGCCGCCCGCGAGGTCCGCGGTTCCACCGTGCTGACGACGGTCGACGACGGCATGCCCACGGGTGTCCGGGAGACGTTCTCCAGCCTGCGCCAGCTCGCGGACGGCAACGGCTTCCCCGCGGTGTTCTCCGGCCTCGGCAACGAGTCGATCGTCGCCGCCGACCCGCCCGACGCCGCGGTGGTGAACGCCGCCGGGGTCACGGCGGCCGCCGCCAGCGTGCTGAAGGTGCGGGGCATCGCGCCGTCCTGCTCACGGCAGGTCGAGGGCACCGGGTTCGTGTACGCGCCGCAGCACGTGATGACCAACGCGCACGTGGTCGCCGGGGTCCGGGAGCCGGGCGTGGAGGTCGGCGGCCGCCTGCTGTCGGCGCGGGTGGTGGTCTTCGACCCGGAGCGCGACGTGGCAGTGCTCTACGTCCCCGACCTCAACCGGCCGCCGCTGCCGCTGCAGACCTCACCCCCGGGCCACGCCGACGACGACGCCGTCATCGCGGGCTTCCCGGAGGACGGCCCGTACCGGACGGAGCCCGCCCGGATCCGCAACCGGCAGAAGGCGAAGGCGCCCGACATCTACTCCCACGGCACCGTGGTACGCGACATCTACGCGGTGCGCGGCACGGTGCTGCCCGGCAACTCGGGCGGCCCGCTGCTCTCGCCGAACGGCGCCGTCTTCGGCGTGGTCTTCGCCGCCGCGACCGACGACAACGACACCGGGTACGTGCTGACGGCGGCCGAGGTGAGCGGCGCGGCCCAGGCGGGCGAGGTCGCCACCGCCCCGGTCAGCACCCAGGGCTGCCGCTGAGACCGCGGCGCGGGGCTGTCAGGTCGGGGTGGCGAGCCAGCGTAGGAGGAGGTCGCTGACCAGCGTGGGGGCCTCCTCGGGCAGGAAGTGGCCGGCGCCGGGAAGCAGCTGCCAGGTGTAGGGCCCGCTGACGTAGCGGCTGGAGCCCTGGGCGGTGTCGGGCAACAGGAACGAGTCGGCGTCGCCGTGCAGCTGCAGTACGGGGCAGGTGACCCCGCGCCGCAGCGCCTGCGCGAACCGCGCGCCATCGGGCCGGAACAGCGAACGGAACACCCAGCGGTGGTACTCCAGCGAGCTGTGCGCCACGCCGGGAATCCGCATCGCCGCGCGGTAGCGCTCTTCCTCCTCGTCGCCGGGGAACCCCGGACCGCTCCAGGCGCGCAGCAGCTCGCCGACCTGGGCCGCCTCACCGGCGACCAGCTGGCGCTCGGGCAGCCACGGCAGCTGGAAGGTGAACAGATGCGACCCGGCCAGGCCCTGTGCTCGGGGGCTCACCGCGTACTGGTGGCGGACCCGCAGCGGGTGCGGCATTCCGAGAACCGCGATCCGGCGGACCTGGCGTGGCCACAGGGTCGCGGCGGTCCAGCACGCGAGCCCGCCCCAGTCCTGCCCGACCAGCACGGCGTCGCGCTCACCGAGCGCGCGGATCAGCCCGGCGACGTCGTCCGCCAGCGTGAAGGCGTCATATCCGCGCGGTGGCTTGTCGCTCGCCCCGTAGCCGCGCAGGTCGGGCGCCGCCACCCGGTAGCCGGCGGCGGCCAGCGCCACGAGCTGGTGGCGCCACGCCCACCAGAACTGCGGGAATCCGTGCAACAGCAGCACCAGCGGGCCTTGGCCCAGCTCGGCGACGTGCAGCCGGGTGCCGTTCGCGGAGACGTCTCGATGCCGCCACGGCCCCTCGATCAGCACGCTGGCGGGCTCAGACGCGACCACCTTCGCCACCGATCGGCCCCCGTAGGTTCGGCACCCGCCCGTACGTCTGGCAGCCCACCGGCGACACCAGCGCTCGCGGGCTCAGCCCCAAGACGCCGCCCACGGGCCAGCCGGGAGCAAGACGGCGCCCGCCCACCAACAGCTACGACACCGAGCATGCCCTACGCCGGGCCCACGGCGCCCACGAGGGCCGACGCCCTCCCCACCCGGTCCCGGACCGAGGCGTTCGGCGGCGGCCCTCGGCGGCCGTCCCTCAGCGGCGGTCGGTGCCAGCCTGCGCGGTGCCGGCCGGTGCGGTGCCAGCCCCGCGACCCGCCGCGCCGGAGCCGATCGAGTGCCGCAGCACGGCGACGTCCTCACGGACGGACGAGATCGCCCGTTGCGGCGGCCGCAGCTTGCGCAGCCGCATCGCGCCGACCAGCGCGAGCATCCCGGCGAGCGCCAACAGCAGCACCGCCGTGATCAGGAAGGACCAGAAACGCTCGAGGCCGGCCCAGGTGAACAGCTCACCAAGGAAGATCGTCAGTGCGATCAGGGCGCCGAGCCCCAGCCCGGCGGCGGCACCGATCAGCCCGGCGCCGACGGCGGCCGACGCCGCCTGCCGGGCCAGTTCCGCCTTCGCGAGGTCGATCTCCTGACGGACGAGCAGTGACATGTCCCTGGTCGCGATCGCGACCAGCTCGCCCAGTGAGGCTTCCTTCCCCGCGCGCCGATCCCCGTTCCCGAGCGTCACCGCAGTCCCTCCCATCCCCCGGCCGTCGGGAGGGCACAGGCCGGCCGATTCACCGCCGGCCGACTCACGCCCGCCGGGCCGGCTCACACCCGAGCCGACCCGCGCCCTCGCCCGGCTCCGCTTCCCCGGTCCCCTGCTTCCAGTCTGACGCCCACGGCACGCCCACGCGGGCCATAGCGACGAGTGGATGGGCGTGTGGCCCGGATTACCGCCACTCGTGGGCCCGGCGGCCGTGGAGAACGCGGCCACCCATCCGGGCGGGTAGCGTCGGCTGCGTGTCGACAGCGCCCAGCCCGCAGGCCCGTATCGAGGCTGACCCGTTCGCCAGGGTCGCGGCGCTTCCCGGCGTGGACGAGGCGGTGACGGCCGCCCGCTCGGCCGTCGACGCGCTGCTGCGCCACCGGGTGCTGCGCCGGCGCAGCGCGGAGGTCACGGCCGAGGCTTCGCTGCGCTCCGCCCGGGCCAGCGCCGCGCTGGAGGGCCGCGACGTCGCGATGGAGACCCTGCGGGACCGTCTCACCGCCGGCGAGGACGGGCACGGCGGTGGCACCCCCGCGGCGGCCGGCCAGCCGTCAGGTCCCGCGGACGACGACCTCGCGGTGACTCTCGGGGCGGTCCGGCTGTACGCCGAGCTCGGCGGCCTCAGCGCGGCCTGGGAGCGGGCCCCGCGCCAGGCGCTCGCCCGGATGCACACCCTGCTCGGCCGGGGCATCGTCGCGGACGGCGAGCTTGGCCGCCCGCGCGCCGCCGCGGCCACCGCCGACCCCCTCGGGCTCGGTCCGGCTCCGAGCCCGGCGGAGGTGTCCGCCCGGCTGGACGGGCTGGTCGGCCTGCTGGTCGGGCGAACGGTGGCGCCGGCGATCGTGGTCAGCGCGATCGTCCACGGCGAGCTGCTCGCGCTGCGCCCCTTCGGCAGCCTGGACGGGATGATCGCGCGCGCGGCCGCCCGGCTGGTCCTCATCGGGCGGGGCCTGGACCCCAAGGCGGTGACCGCGAGCGACGTGGGCCATCTGGAGGTCGCGCTCGGCGAAGGAGCCGCCGGCATCGCCTCGCCCGACGTCACCTACCGGGCCGCCGCCGCGGGCTACGCGCACGGCGGCGCGGACGGCGTGCGCGCCTGGCTGCTGCACTGCGCCCGCGCCGTCGAGCTCGGTGCCCGCGACTCCCTCGCCGTCTGTGAGGCCATCAGCAGGTCCTGAGCGGCCCTGGCGCCCCTCGTCCTGGCGGGAGCCCCTCGTCCTGGCGGGAGGGCCAAGCCCCCCGCCCGAACCCTCTTTCGTACCGCGCCGGCTGGCCTGTGGATGACGGTCATCCACAGGCGGTCCGACGGGGCACGGTGGTGCGACCGAACCGTCCGCTCCGAAGGGACCAGGGCGCCATGGCCACCGGCCCACCGATCGTCCGCCTCGCACCCATCGTCGCCGCCCAGCCGGGTGGCACCACCCAGCCAGCCGGCGCGGCCATGCCCACGGCCGCCTCCCGGTCGGTCTCGGGCCCATGGCCGGCAGGCCTGGCCGAGTCACCAGCGCCGGCAGCCGGGGAGCTGGCCCGATGACGGCGCCCGCCCACGGCGTGCCGGCGGCGACGATCGCCGGCGTGCGCGACCGGCTGGTGGACGGGGCCCATCCGCCCACCCAGGCGGACGTGGCCCGGGCGCTCGCCGAGGTCGCCGGGCCGCTGCCCGAGACCCACCGGGAGGTGACCCGGCGGGTGATCACCGCCGAGCTGTTCGGCGCAGGCCCGCTGGACGAGCTGCTCGCCGACCCGGCGGTGACCGACGTACTGGTGAACGGGCCTGCTGAGGTGTGGGTCGATCGCGGCGAGGGGCTGGAACGTGCCGCCGTCTGGTTCGCCGACGACGACACGGTGCGCCGGCTCGCGACCCGGCTCGCGGCCAGCGGCGGGCGGCGGCTGGACGCGGCGGCGCCCTACGCGGACGCGCGGCTACCCGACGGCACCCGGCTGCACGCGGTGCTCACGCCGGTGGCGGCCGGTGGCACCTGCCTGTCGCTGCGCCGGCCGCGACAGGTGCCGATCGGCCTCGCCGAGTTCGTCACGGGTGACGTCGACGGTGGCGGTGGCGGTGGCGCGGGCCGCGACGGCGACGCGCTCGTCGACGTGCTGCGCGCGCTCGTCGACGCCCGGCTGGCGATCGCCGTCACCGGTGGAACGGGCAGCGGCAAGACGACCCTTCTCGCCGCGCTCCTCGGCCGCGTGAGCGCGGCCGAACGCGTCGTGGTCGTGGAGGACACCGCCGAGCTGACGCTGGAACGCGACAACCTCGTCCGGCTGCAGGGCCGGCCGCCCAACATCGAGGGCGCGGGCGCCATCACCCAGCGCGACCTCGTCCGGCAGGCGCTGCGGATGCGGCCCGACCGGCTGGTCGTCGGGGAGGTCAGGGGACCTGAGGTGCTGGACCTGCTGGTGGCCTTCAACACCGGGCACGAAGGCGGCCTGACGACCATTCACGGGAATGCGCCCGGCGCGCTGCCGGCCAGGATGGAGGCGCTGGGCGCGCTCGCGGGCCTGACCCGGCCCGCCCTGCACAGCCTGCTGGCGGCGGCCGTGCAGGTCACCGTCCACCTGCGCCGGGATGACGCCGGCCGGCGCGTCGTCGCCGCCGTGGGCGTACTGCGCCAGGACTCCGACGGGCTGGTGCGGGTCCGTCCGGCGCTGGTCGCGACGCCGCCCGCGCCGCCCGAGGCGCCGGGCGGCCGCATGCTCCCGGCGGACGGCATGCCCTGGCTGCGCGACCTGCTGCGTGATCGCGGTGTCGGTCTCCCGCCACCGTTCGGGTCCAGGCCATGACCGCCGCGACGCGGACGGCGCGGGCGGCCGCCCCACCGATCAGGGGGGCGGCCGTCGTCGCGGCGGTGATCGGAGCCGGCGCGGTCGCGGGGCGCGCCGGCGCGCTCCTCGCCGCGTTGGTCGGGGTGGCCGCCGCCACCGGCATCCGCGCCGGGCGGCGGGCGGCGGCCCAGCGGCGGCTGACGGCGGCGAGGGCGGTCGCGGAGGACCTGTTGGCCGCGTTCGCGGCCGAGCTCGACGCGGGCGCCGACCCGGACACCGCCCTCAGAGCGGCCATGGCCGCCGCGGGGCGGCGGGCACCCGACGATCTCGGCCGCGACCTGCCTGAAGCCCTGGCCGGGGCGAGCGACGCCGCCACCCTCGTGGACGGCCGCGCCGTGGGCGCTGACGAGCTGGCGTCGCTCTCAGCCGGGCTGGAGGCCGGTGAGGATCCGACCGGACTGCTCGCCGGCTGCCGGACACCCGTGCTACGCCAGCTCGGCGCGGCCCTGTGGGTCTGCCGGACCGGCGGGGCCCGGTTGGCGCCGGTCGCGATGACGCTGGCCACGGCGGCGCGGGCGGATGCCCGGCAGGCCGGCGAGCTCGCCGCCGCGCTGGCGGGGCCGCGCTCGTCCGGGCGGTTGGTGGCGGGCCTGCCGGTCGTCGGCATCCTGTTCGCCGCCCTGCTCGGCGCCCGGCCGGCCCACGTGCTGCTCGCCACGTCAGCGGGCTCGGCCTGCCTCACCGCCGGGGTCGCCCTCGATCTGCTTGGCCTGCGCTGGCTTCGCTGGATCGGCGACCGGGTGGCCCGCGGCGCCGAGCCGGCGGCATCCTGGGACGCGCGCCTGGACGAGCCCGGGCTCCGGGCGCGGGCCGGGCAGTCCGGCCAGTCCGGGTCTCGACCCGGGCGGACGGCGGTGGGTGCCGGGTTGGCGGCCGTGGCCGGGGCCGCCGCCGCGGCACTCCTCGCTCACGGCCAGCGCGGGCCCGGGATGGTGGCCGCGGTGGGCGCGGCGGCGTTGCTGGTCGGCGCGGCGCTGCCCGTCGACCCCGACCGGGCGCGGCGGGCCCGGCTGCTCGCGGACCTCCCGTTCGCGCTCGACCTCGTCGCCGCCTGCCTCGCCGCGGGCGCGACCGTGCCAGCGGCGCTGGAGGCCACGGCCGCCGGAGTCTCAGGCCCGCTCGGCGTAGAGCTCAGGGCAGCCGCCCGCGGGCTGCGCCTGGGAGCGACGGCGACACGGGCGACGGCCCGGCTGGTGGCGGCTGGCACGGCGCCGAGCGGCCCGCTCGACGCGCTGCGGCGGCGTGCCGGCGCGGGTCAGCGCGCGAGTCCCGCGCGCCCGCTGGTGGCGGCGGCCCTGGCGTTCGGGCGGGTCGAGAGCAGCGGGGCCCGGCTCGCTGACGCGCTCACGAGGATCGCCGCTCGCACCCGGGCCCAGTCCCACGACGAGGCGATCGGCGCCGCGCGGCGGGCAGGCGTCCTCACGGCAGCGCCGCTCGGGTTGTGCTTCCTGCCCGCGTTCCTGCTCCTGGGCGTGGTCCCGACCATCCTCGGCTCGCTGCCCGGCGCGCTCCCGAACTGATGGGGCGCTCCTATGGACACGTTGGCGATATCCCCGCATCACAGCCCCCCGCATCCCACCCACGGAGGTGTCAGCCCATGCCCCCGCTGTCAGCGCTGTTCCTACTGCCCGCGTTGCTCTGTGGCTGCGCGCTGCTGGCCCACGGGCTCGCCCACCGCCTGGACGACCCACGCCCCCGGTCCGGGGGCCTGGCGCGCCGGAACGCCGCGGGCCGCGACGCGGGCATGTCGACCGCCGAGTACGCCGTGGGCACCGTCGCCGCGGTCGCGTTCGCGGGCGTGCTCTACGCCGTCGTCAGCAGCTCGGCCACCCAGGAGATGATCATGTCGGTGGTCCGGCGCGCGCTCACGCTGCCCTTCTGACCGCTTCGGAGGCAACTGATGACGCGGATCCACCTCCGCCAGCCGAAGGCCGCCGGACCGAGGCTGGCACCCGCCAGGCGCACACGGCCGCGCCGTCCACACGACAGCGGGCACGCGACCCGGCCCGCCAAGGGGCACGCGCCTCAGTCCGACAGCGGCCAGGCGACCGCTGAGCTGGCACTTGGGCTGCCGACTCTCAGCGCCGTCGTCCTCCTCGCGCTCTGGCTGCTCGCGGCCGCCGGGGCGCAGGCCCGGGCCCAGGAGGCGGCCAGGATCGGGGCACGGGCCGCCGCGCGTGGGGACGACGACGGCCGGGCCGCGGCGTGGGCACGCCTGGCCGCCCCGCCGGGCGCCACGGTCACGATCTCCCGGCAGGCCGACGAGGTCACGGTGACGGTTCAGGCCCGGCTGGCCGCGACGGGTTCCCTGCTGCCACCGGCCCACGTCACGGCCAGCGCCGTGGCCCCCGTGGAACCCGCAACGGCCGGCGGGCAGGTCGAACCCGGCGGGCCAGGCGAGGCGGCTCCCGGATGAGCCCGGCAGCCAGGTGGCCGGCACGACACGGCGACGATCGCGGGTCGGCGACGGTGCTGCTGCTGGGCTGGCTGATGGTTCTCGCGATGTCGGCCGGGATCCTGCTGGCAATCAGCGCGGTTTCGCTCGCCCGGCGCCAGGCGGCCACCGGCGCGGACCTCGCGGCGCTCGCCGCCGCGTCGGACCGCACCGGTGACCCGGCCACCGCCTGCGGCCGGGCACGGGTCTTCGCCGCGCGCAACGGCGCCGAGCTCGTCGCCTGTCGAACCACCGGCGACGCGGTCGAGGTCGTCACGCGGGTACACCCGCCGCCGGCCTTGCGGCTGCTCGGGCCGCTCGCCGCCACCTCGCGTGCCGGTCCCTGGATCGGAGTGACCAGCCGGGCAGAGACGGGAGCCGGCGGATGATCGAACCCGGGCCGGCCGTCCACCGACGGCCTCGCCGAACCCACCGGGATCATGGCCGGCCTCGCCGCCACCCTGGAAGGCCGGCCGGCGGCGGCCCTGGGCACCGCCCGCCAGCCCGGTGAGCGCCCGCCGGCCCGGCGGGTCATGGCCCGTCCAGCCTGCCCAGGATCGTGGTGAGGAGGCGGACAGCGGCGGCCTTGTCGAGTGGCTCGTTGCCGTTGCCGCACTTCGGTGACTGCACGCACGACGGGCACCCGGCCGGGCACTCGCAGGCGGACACGGCATCACGGGTCGCCGTCAGCCAGGTGCCGAAACGCCCATAGCCGCGCTCCGCGAAGCCGGCGCCGCCAGGGTGGCCGTCGTAGACGAACACCGTCGTCTGCTCGGTGTCCGGATGCAGCGCGGTCGACACACCGCCGATGTCCCAGCGGTCACAGGTGGCGAACAGCGGCAGCAGCCCGATCGCGGCGTGCTCGGCGGCGTGCACCGCGCCCGGCACGTCGGCCCGCTTGACGCCGGCATCCGCCAACAACCCGTCCGAGACCACGTACCAGACCCCCCGGGTACGCAGGTGGCGGGGCGGCAGGTCGAGCGGGACGTCTCCGAGCACCTCGCCGGTGGTGATGAGCCGCCGCTGGTAGCCGACCACCTGGCTGGTCACCTCGACCGTGCCGAAATACACGGCCAGGTCACGGTCGACGACCCGTGCCCTGGTCTGCTCGACGATCCGGATGTCGGTGTGGTCGCGGGCCGTCGTCGTCCAGTCCGGCGCGGCCTGGGCCGCGAAGGCGACCGACTCCTCCAGGTCGAGCTCCTCGACGACGAAGCTCACGCCCTGGTGCAGATAGACGGCGCCGGAATGCACGGTCGAGTGCGAGGTCGCCGCGTCGACGGTGCCGAGCAGCCGCCCCGTGTCGGCCTCGACGATCCGCACCGGCGGGCCGCCGACACCCCGGATGTCGACGTCGGGCCGGCCCCGCTGGGTCCAGTACCAGCCGGCCGGCCGCCGGCGCAGCCGGCCGCGCCGGACCAGGTCGTCGAGCACCGGCCGCGCGGCGGGCCCGAACAGCTCGAGATCGCTGTCGGTGACGGGGAGCTCGGCGGCGGCGCACTCCAGCTGCGGGCCGAGCACGTATGGGTTGTCGGGGTCGAACACCGTCGCCTCGACGGGCCGGCCGAACACCGCCTCGGGGTGATGCACCAGGTAGGTGTCCAGCGGGTCGTCCCTGGCGACCAGCACCGCGAGCGCGCCCTGCCCCGACCGGCCGGCGCGGYCGGCCTGCTGCCGCAGCGAGGCCAGCGTCCCCGGATAGCCCGCGATCACGGTGGCGTCCAGGCCGCTGATGTCGACACCGAGCTCGAGCGCCGAGGTCGCGGCGACGCCGAGCAGGTCGCCGGAACGCAGCCGGGCCTCCAGCTCCCGCCGCTCCTCGGCGAGGTAGCCGGCCCGGTAGGCCGCGACCCGCTCGCCAAGCTCGGGCGCTACCAGGCCCAGAGCCCGGCGGGCCGAGTTCGCCACCACCTCGGCGGCACGCCGCGAGCGGACGAAGACCAGCGTGCGCACGCCGTCAGCCACCAGGTCCGCGAGCAGGTCCGCCGACTCGGCGGTGGCCGAGCGCCGCACCGGCGCTCCGTTCTCACCGGCACCCAGGTCCCCGCCACCTTCGGCGTCCCCGCCACCTTCGGCGACCTCGACACCATCGGCGAACTCGCCACCTTCGGCGCCTTCAGCCACCATGGCCATCCGGCCGTCCACGGCGGCGGCTGGCGGGCGCCCGCCGGTGAGGAACAGCGGCGGCTCGTAGAGGACGAAGTCGGTCGCCCCGCGCGGGGAGCCGTCCTCATCGACGACGTCGACGTCGAGGCCCGTCAGCCGGGACGCGGCGACGCCCGGGTCGGCGACGGTGGCCGACGCGAGCACGAACACCGGGTTCGACCCGTACCGGGCGCAGACCCGCCTCAGCCGGCGCAGCACCTGCGCGACGTGCGCGCCGAACACCCCGCGGTAGCCATGGCACTCGTCGATGACGACATAGCGCAGACCGCGCAGGAAGGGTCCGAACCGGCGGTGGCCCGGCAGGATCCCCCGGTGCAGCATGTCGGGGTTGGTCAGGACGAAGGTGGCGTGCGCGCGCACCCACTCCCGCTCGCCGGTCGGCGTGTCGCCGTCATAGCTGGCCGCGCGGACGGCCGTCAGCGCCAGGGAGCGCACCGCGCGAAGCTGGTCGTGGGCCAGCGCCTTGGTGGGAGCCAGGTAGAGCGCCCGCGCCGACGGGTCGCCGAGCAGCGTGGTGAGCACCGGCAGCAGGTAGCCGAGCGACTTGCCGGATGCCGTCCCGGTCGCGAGCACGACGCTTCGGCCCGCGAACGCCGCCCCCGCCGCCGCGACCTGGTGGCTCCACGGCGCCGTGACGCCCGCGGAGCGCAGCCGCCCCAGCAGCAGCGGGTCCGCCCACTCCGGCCAGTCCACGGCCGTCCCCGCCCGCGCGGGAACTCGCTCGACATGGGTCACGCATCGGTCCCGCCGACGGTCGGCCCGCAGCCGGGACAGGATCTCGGACCCGCGGTCGCTGCCCACCTCGGACTCCTGCCTCCCGCGCTTGTCAGCGGACGTGGTCAAGACGTGGCCAATCCGGCTCACCTCGTTCTCGGGTGCTCCAGGCGTTCTCAAGAGTAGGCAGGCCGCGCTATGCCGCACTGTCCTGGTTGTTCGCCCGGGTGCGAGCGGGGGCACGCGCGGCTCTCGGACCAGCGGAGCGTGGACCTGCGCCGAACAGGGCGGAAGGCCACATCGGTGCCTTCCGGCCGGGCCTCACCGGCCGGTCACCGAGAGTGGCAGACGGAAACAGAAGATCCGGCGTAGATTCCCGGTGGCGTCGGTTCGCGTCAGGTCCGGCGCGCCGGGTTATTCCGACGCGTCGGGCCGTGGTGGTGTGGGGTCATGCCAGCCCGTGGAGCTATCCGTCCGGCTGTGTGATGCAGCGGTCGGATTGACCCTCCACGCCGCGGGGTAGTGGCGCCTGCAGTCGGGTCCATCAGACCTGAACGACCCACGCGCCCGACCGACTAGTCGACGTAGCACGCAGGAGGATCCGTGGACCTGTCCCTCACGACCCGCCAGGAAGGCGACCACACGGTCGTCGTCGTGGGCGGCGAGATCGACGTCTACACCGCGCCGAAGCTGCGTGAGCAGCTCATCGACCTCGTTTCAGCCGGCTCTTACCACCTGGTCGTCGACATGGAGGGCGTCGAGTTCCTCGACTCCACCGGCCTCGGTGTCCTCGTCGGCGGCCTCAAGCGGGTTCGGGCGCACGACGGCTCGCTGCGCCTCGTCTGCACGCAGGAGCGCATCCTCAAGATCTTCCGGATCACGGGCCTGACCAAGGTCTTCCCGATCCATGCCTCCGTCGAGGAAGCGCTCTCCGCCAGCGACTGAGGCGCCCTGGCCACCCGGCTCGCCGTCCCCACGACGGGGTCGCGGGTGGCCTGAAGGACGTCGCGCCGGGGCACCGCCCCGGCCACCCTGGGACCTGGGACCGAGCATCGCCTGACGAGGCGGGACCGACCGGCCACACCGGCCGGCCCGGTCCCGGCAGCTGCTCGAGGCGCTCGCGCGCCACCCTCGCCCGGTACCGGCGCCGACCAGGCACGGCCGCTCGGCGACGAGATGGTCGGGCCAGGCTGGTCGGGAGCCGGGACCTCCCCAGGGACGATGCTTACCAACAGGACAGAAACCCCGGAGGCCGCATGTCCACCGTCGAGTTGCGCTTCGCCGCCCTGCCGGGGCATGTCCGCACCGCCCGCATGATCGCCATGGCGGTCGCGCGGCGGGCCGGGGTGCCGTCCGGGGCGCTGGACGAGATCAGGCTCGCGGTCGGTGAGGCCTGCCTGCGCGCGGTGAACGTGAACCGGCGGCGGGCGCCCGAGGACCTGGTCGAGGTTCGGATGATGAGCGCCGACGGTGCCTTCACCGTCACGGTCGTCGATTCGGGGGAGCCCGCCGACGACGCGACGCCCGGCCCGGACGGCGGTCTGCTCGGCGCGCCGGCACTGCTCGACCTGGGCCTGGGCGCCCGGCCCCTCGGCGACGCGCTGGCGGCCCTTCCCGGCGACCAGGAGCCCGGGGCGACCGGTTCGGCTCTGCCTCCGGGCATCGGCCTGGCGCTGATCGAGGGGCTGGTCGACGACGTCGAGATCCGCAGCCGCCCGGACGGCGTCGGCACCGTGGTGACGATGACCTGGGACACCGCCGCCTTCATCGGGGGCGACCTGGAGGGCGGCCTGGCGGCGGCGGGCAACCCCGCCTTCTGACGGCGAGACTCGCCGGCCGGCCCCGCGGGACCCCGGAGGGAACGTCGCTCGCGACACGTGCCCTACGGACCCGCAGGGGGCGGTCGGCCGCAAAAACGAGCGCACGCCGCAGACGTGTGGATAGACTCCGCCGCATCTCACAGACGGTCTAGCTGGCCGTCCGTGACCGGAGTTATTGCTCCCGGTGGAGTGCGGTGGAGGTGGGGCAGGGACCTTCCGCGAGACGGCAACGCAGGCACCGAGTCGGCCGGCAGACGTGGTACTCCCCGAGCAAAGGACGCCACGCCACYGGGCGCCGTCACCTGCGCGCCGCCAGCCACGGTTTGACCCGCGAACCCACGACATCCCCGACCAGCCACCCGCGGCGTCGTCCGATGCGACGCTTGCTGTGACCGTCGGGCCTGCGCGCATCGTCTAGCTACGACGGCGTGCGAATGCCCGGCTGTCCAGGGGACAAACAGTGCAGACCGGGAGGAGCCATGTCCCCGACCCAAACCGCGGACTCACCCGCGACCGCTGGGATCGACCTTACTGGCGGGCAGCTGGGATTGGTCGCCGGTGTGGCGTTCATCGCAGCGTTGGCCCTGCTCGTGGCCGCTTATCTGGTCCGCGAGGTACTCGCGGCCAGCCAGGGCGGACCCAAGATGATCGAGGTCGGCAAAGCGGTACAGGAAGGCGCCGCCGCCTATCTGCGCCGCCAGTTCAAGACTCTGGCCGGGTTCGTCGTCGTCATCCCGTTCGTCCTGCTGGCGCTGCCGGCGGACGACACCGGTGCCCGCGTCGGCCGCTCGGTGTTCTTCGTCATCGGCGCGATCTTCTCCGCGCTCGTCGGCTTCGTCGGCATGTCGCTGGCGACCAGGGCCAACACCAGGACAGCCGCGGCGGCCAACGAACGTGGCGAGAAGGCCGCGCTTCGGCTGGCGTTCCGCACCGGCGGCGTCGTCGGGATGTTCACCGTCGGGCTCGGCCTGCTCGGCGCCGCCGTCGTGGTGCTCGCCTTCCAGGACACGGCGCCGCAGGTACTGGAGGGCTTCGGGTTCGGCGCCGCGCTGCTCGCGATGTTCATGCGGGTCGGCGGCGGCATCTTCACCAAGGCCGCCGACGTCGGTGCCGACCTGGTCGGCAAGGTGGAGAAGGGCATCCCCGAGGACGACCCGCGCAACGCGGCGACCATCGCCGACAACGTCGGCGACAACGTCGGCGACTGCGCCGGCATGGCCGCCGACCTGTTCGAGTCGTACGCGGTCACCCTGGTGGCCGCGCTGATCCTCGGCGTCGGGGTGTTCGGCGCGCACGGGCTGGTGTTCCCACTGTTGATCCCGGCTGTCGGCGTCATCACCGCCGTCATCGGCATCTTCGCCGTCACGCCCCGCGCCAAGGACCGCAACGGGATGGCGGCGATCAACCGCGGGTTCTTCATCTCGGCGGTGATCTCCGCGATCGGCGTCGTCATCGTCGCGCTCCTCTACCTGCCGAGCAGCTTCGCCGACTTCCCCGGCATGGAAGGCAGCACCCAGGATGGCAACCCGCGGGTGATCGCCATCAGCGCGGTGCTGATCGGCATCGTGCTCGCCGCGGCGATCCAGCTGCTCACCGGCTACTTCACCGAGACGGCCCGCAAGCCGGTCCGGAGCGTCGTCGAAGCCTCCACCACCGGCCCGGCGACCAACATCCTCGCCGGCATCGGCGTGGGCCTCGAGTCCGCGGTCTACTCGGCGGTGCTGATCGGGGCGGCGGTGTTCGGCGCCTATCTGCTCGGCTCGGGCAGTGTCACCGTCGCGCTGTTCGCCGTCGCGCTGGCCGGTACCGGGCTGCTCACCACCGTCGGCGTGATCGTGTCGATGGACACCTTCGGGCCGGTGAGCGACAACGCCCAGGGCATCGCGGAGATGTCCGGCGAGGTGACCGAGGAGGGCGCTGCGATCCTGACCTCGCTCGACGCGATCGGCAACACCACCAAGGCCATCACCAAGGGCATCGCGATCGCGACGGCGGTGTTCGCCGCGACCGCGCTGTTCGGGTCGTTCACCGACACGGTCGTCGAGGCGCTCGGCAAGGCCGGGGTCAGCCCCGATCCAGGCCGCGGCGTCGTCGGTGGGCTCAACGTGGCCTATCCGGACGCCCTGGTCGGCCTGATCCTGGGGGCCGCGGTCGTGTTCCTGTTCTCCGGGCTCGCGATCAACGCGGTCGGCCGGGCCGCCGGGCGGGTCGTCTGGGAGGTGCGCGCCCAGTTCCGCGACCACCCGGGGATCATGGACGGCACGGAGAAGCCGAACTACGGCGCGGTGGTCGACATCTGCACCCGCGACTCGCTGCGCGAGCTCATCACGCCGGGAACCCTCGCCGTGATGGCTCCGATCGCGGTCGGATTCGGCCTTGGCTACCCGCCCTTGGGCTCGTTCCTGGCCGGTGCGATCGCCGGTGGCGTGCTGATGGCCGTCTTCCTCGCCAACTCGGGCGGTGCCTGGGACAACGCGAAGAAGCTGGTCGAGGACGGCGCGCACGGTGGGAAGGGCTCCGAGGTCCACGCGGCGACGGTCATCGGCGACACCGTCGGTGACCCGTTCAAGGACACCGCCGGCCCGGCGATCAACCCGCTGATCAAGGTGATGAACCTGGTCAGCCTGCTGATCGCGCCGACCGTGGTGAAGTTCTCGGTCGGCGAGGACAAGAACACGTGGCTGCGGATCCTCATCGCGATCGTGGCGGTGGCCGTGATCGCCGCGGTGATCGTGATCTCCAAGCGGTGGGGCTCGGCACTGGACGCGGCACCATCCTCCCCCGGCGTTCCGGCGGTGGGGGGCTCGTCCAACGTCACGGTCACGGGCGCGAACCCGGGCACGGACGTGTCACCGGACCAGTCCACCGTCGACCAGGTGAACGTCTGAGTCAGCCGTTCTCCCACCCCGGGTGGCGCTGATCCAGACAGGATTCCGACCGCCCACCGCCGGTGTTGCCGGCGGTGGGCGGTCACTGTCGTTAGAGGACCCGCCGTGGGGGCACCCCCTGGCYGGGGGGAGGTCGGTCACGTGACGCGCTCGGGGGATGGCGCACCGGCACCGTGAGCCCTTACCGTGACGGCGGTTCAGGTGATAGGGAAGGTGGGGTCCGCTCGGGAGGCCGGGGGCGTGTCCCGGGCGCACCCGCGTGCCACGATCGAGCCTCCAGCCGGCCTCCTTGGACGGGCGGCGAGAAGCCGGCCGGGGCGGCGCGGCGTACCGTGCAGCACGACACGTGCACCGGTTGCGGTGACGGCTCACCGGTTGGGGTGGGGTGGAGCCCGGTGTGGGCGCGCACGAGCGCCCCGCCGGTCGCCCGGCCCGACGGCGGCCCGGCCGCCGCGGTGGCCGGGGCCAGCCGGCCACGCACGCGCCAGCCTCGGCGCCGCCGCCAGCCAGCGACGCCGCCAGCCATGAGACCGTCGACAACGACACGAGAACAGCAGTACCGAGGAGACCAGTGCCACCGCGCGCGAAGACGACGGCCCGGACCCCGTCCCGGTCGTCCACCCCGCTAGCCGAGCCGCCGGGCGTCGACGAGGACGTCCTGGACGCGGCCGAGCAGGTCGACGAGGCCGGGACGTCGTCCGGTACCGCTCGTGGCGGCGCCGGGCGACGGCGGCCCACCGCCAGTGGCGCGGGCACCCGGCTGGTGATCGTCGAGTCGCCGGCGAAGGCGAAGACGATCGCCGGCTACCTCGGGCCCGGCTGGCAGGTCGAGTCGAGCATCGGCCACATCCGCGACCTGCCGCGCAGCGCCGCGGACGTGCCGGCGGCGCACAAGGGCAAGCCGTGGGCCCGGCTCGGGGTGGACGTCGACAACGGCTTCGAGCCGCTCTACATCGTCACCCCGGACAAGCGCCAGCAGGTCAGCAAGCTCAAGGAACTGGTCAAGGACGCGAGCGAGCTCTACCTCGCGACGGACGAGGACCGCGAGGGCGAGGCGATCGCCTGGCACCTGCTGCAGACGCTCAAGCCGACCGTGCCGGTCAAGCGGATGGTCTTCCACGAGATCACCCCGCAGGCGATCCGCCGGGCCGTCGACAGCCCGCGCGAGATCGACGAGAACCTCGTCAACGCCCAGGAGACCCGGCGCATCCTCGACCGGCTCTACGGCTACGAGGTCTCCCCCGTGCTGTGGAAGAAGGTCATGCCGCG
Source organism: Pseudofrankia sp. EUN1h (assembly GCF_001854645.1). Lineage (NCBI taxonomy): Bacteria > Bacillati > Actinomycetota > Actinomycetes > Frankiales > Frankiaceae > Pseudofrankia > Pseudofrankia sp. EUN1h. The sequence goes on from NZ_MBLN01000071.1 coordinate 94,572, forward strand.
CCTGTCCGCGGGCCGGGTGCAGAGCGTCGCGACGCGCATCCTGGTCGAGCGGGAGCGGGCGAGGATGCGCTTCCGATCCGCGGAGTACTGGAACATCGAGGGCCGGTTCGCGGCCACCGTCGGCCACGACGGCAAGGCGCCCGACCCGACGCTGCTGCCCGCGACGCTGGTGGCGCTCGACGGCCGCCGCCTCGCCACCGGCCGCGACTTCTCCGCCACCGGCGCGCTCACGTCGGCCGACGTGGTCCGCCTCGACGAGGCGGGCGCGACCGGCCTCGCCGAGCGGCTGGCCGCCACCGTCTTCGCCGTCCGCTCGGTGGAGACCAAGCCGTACCGGCGCTCGCCGTACGCGCCGTTCATGACCTCCACGCTGCAGCAGGAGGCGGGCCGCAAGCTGCGGTTCTCCAGCCAGCGCACCATGCAGATCGCGCAGAAGCTGTACGAGAACGGCTTCATCACCTACATGCGAACCGACTCGACGAACCTGTCCGAGACGGCGCTGACCGCCGCCCGTGAGCAGGCTCGCCAGCTCTACGGCCCGGAGTACGTCCCGGACAAGCCCCGGATCTACACGAAGAAGGTCAAGAACGCCCAGGAGGCACACGAGGCGATCCGCCCCTCCGGCGACACCTTCCGCACCCCCGGCGAGGTGCGCGCCGAGCTCGACGCCGACGGCTTCCGCCTCTACGAGCTGATCTGGCGGCGCACCGTCGCGAGCCAGATGGCCGACGCCCGCGGGACCAGCGCCACCATCCGCATCGGCGGCACGTCCAGCGCGGGTGAGGACGCCGAGTTCGTCGCCAGCGGCAAGGTCATCACCTTCCCCGGCTTCCTGCGTGCCTACGTCGAGGGCGCCGACGACCCGGACGCCGAGCTGGAGGACCGCGAGACCCGCCTGCCGGACGTCCGCCAGGGCGACCAGTTGGCGACCCGGCAGCTGACCCCCCGCGGCCACTCCACCAGCCCGCCGCCCCGGTTCACCGAGGCGAGCCTGGTCAAGACGCTGGAGGAGCTGGGCATCGGCCGGCCGTCCACCTACGCGTCGATCATCGRCACGATCCAGGACCGCGGCTACGTGTGGAAGAAGGGCACCGCGCTGGTGCCGAGCTTCATCGCGTTCGCGGTCGTGGGACTGCTGGAGGACCATTTCGGCCGGCTGGTCGACTACCGGTTCACCGCGTCGATGGAGGACGACCTCGACGACATCGCCGCCGRCACGGCGGCCTCGACGGACTGGCTGACCCGCTTCTACTTCGGCGACGGCACCCCCACCGCGACCGGCGGGGGCAACGGCACGCCGGTCGTCGACGGCGCAGGCGTCGGCACGGCGGCCGGCGCGAGCAACGGCAAGGTGGCCGCCGCGAGTAACGGCAAGGTCGCCGCCGGGAGCAACGGCAAGGTCGCCGCCGACGCGGGGCTCAAGCACCTGGTCAGCGAGCGGCTCGGCGAGATCGACGCGCGCGAGGTCAACTCGATCCCGCTCGGCGAGACCGAGGACGGCGTGGCCATGGTGGTCCGGGTCGGCCGCTATGGGYCGTACGTCCAGTACGGCGAGCGGCGCGCCAGCGTGCCGGAGGACCTGCCGCCCGACGAGCTGACGATCCCGAAGGCGCTCGAGCTGCTGGAGGCGCCGTCGGGCGACCGGGTCCTCGGCGCCGACCCCGAGACCGGGGCGACCATCACCGCGAAGGCGGGCCGCTACGGCCCCTACGTGACCACCGACACCGACCCGCCGCGGACCGCGAGCCTGCTGTCGACCATGTCGCTGGAGACGATCACGATCGACGACGCCCGCCGGCTGCTCACCCTGCCCAGGGTGCTCGGCGCGGGCGAGGACGGCGAGGAGATCACCGCCCAGAACGGCCGCTACGGCCCCTACGTGAAGAAGGGGACGCAGAGCCGCTCCCTCGAGTCCGAGGAGCAGCTGTTCACGGTGACCCTGGAGCAGGCGCTCGCGCTGCTGGCGCAGCCGAAGACGCGCGGACGGCGCAGCGCGGCCGAGATCCCGCCGCTGCGCGAGCTCGGCGCCGACCCGGCGACCGGCAAGCCGATGGTGCTCAAGGAGGGCCGGTTCGGCCCGTACGTGACCGACGGCGAGACCAACGCGAGCCTGCGCAAGGGCGATGAGATCACGACCCTGACGATCGAGCGTGCCGCCGAGCTGCTCGCGGACCGGCGCGCCCGCGGCCCGGCCACCCCCCGCCGCGCGGCCAGCCGATCGGGCACCGGAACAGGCGCCAAGTCCGCCGCCAAACCGGCGGCGGGCACGGCCAAGGCGAAGTCGAGCACGAAGGCCACTCCGAAGGCCAAGGCGTCGTCGACAACTAAGGCGGGCACCGGCACGCGTACGACCACCAGACGGTCGACCAAATCCCGGACCTCCCAGATCGACTCCGCAAGCTCCATCGATCCGGCAGGAACCCCGGGCGCGAGCGAGGCTGGCTGATGGTCCCCGACCACGGGGACGAGAAGGACAATCAGGCCGCGGCGCGCCAGCCGCCCGAGTCAGGCGACACCCGTGGCGGCGAGACCGGCGGCCTGGACGCGCCGTTCACGGACGACACGGCCATGGCGGGCGGCGCGCCCGCCGGGTCTGTCGACAACGCGAGCGGCGGGTTAGCGGGGCGCCGTCCGCTACGTGCCGGCTGGGCCGTCAAGACGGTCGGCCAGCATCCGGTCACGAGCGTCCCGGAGCCGCCGGAGCGGCGCGCGCCCGCGAGCTCGGACGAAGGCGACGTGCGGGCGGTCCTGCGCCTCCCGGAGTTCCGCCGGCTGTGGATCCAGCTGGGGCTGTCCAGCCTCGGCGACTGGATGGGCCTGCTCGCGACCACAGCGATGGTCACGCAGCTGCAGAAGGGCTTCTCCGGGCAGGCGTACGCGCTCGGCTCCCTACTGATCATCCGGCTGGCGCCCGCACTGATCTTCGGCCCGCTGGCCGGGGCGGTCGCCGACAAGCTCGACCGCCGGCTGACCATGGTGGTCACCGATCTGCTGCGCTTCGTCCTGTTCCTGTCGATCCCGATCGTCGGCACGCTGACCTGGCTGCTGATCGCGTCGTTCCTGATCGAGTGCGTGACCCTGCTGTGGGCGCCGGCCAAGGAGGCGAGCGTTCCGCATCTGGTGCCGAAGGAGCGACTGGCCGCGGCGAACACGCTCAGCCTGCTCACCACCTACGGCAGCGCGCCGGTGGCGGCGGCGATCTTCGCCCTGCTGGCGACGCTGTCACGCAGCCTGGCGCCGGGGCACCCGTACTTCCGGGACTCGTCGGTCGACATCGCGCTCTACTTCAACGCCGTGACCTTCCTGCTGTCGGCGGTGGTGATCTGGGGGCTGAAGTCGATCGGCAAGGCGGAACGCCCGCAGCACGCCCCGGAGCCGGGCTTCTTCGCCTCCATCACCGAGGGCTGGAAGTTCGTCGGCAACGACCGGCTGGTGCGGGGCCTGATCATCGGCATCCTGGGCGGATTCGCCGGCGCCGGCTGCGTCATCGCGCTGGGCAAGCTCTACGTCCAGATCCTCGGCGGCGGGGACGCGGCCTACGGCGTCCTGTTCGCGGCGGTGTTCATCGGCCTCGCCACCGGGATGGCGGCGGGGCCGAGGCTGCTCGGCGACTACAGCCGCACCCGCCTGTTCGGGGTCTGCGTCACCGGCGCTGGCATCACGCTGGTGTTCGTCGCGATCATCCCGAACCTGGTGCTGGCGTGCATTCTCGTCGTGCTGGTGGGCATGTTCGCCGGGGTGGCGTGGGTGACCGGCAACACCCTGTTGCAGGCCGAGGTGGCCGACGAGCTGCGCGGACGCACCTTCGCGCTCGTGCAGTCGCTGGTCCGGATCGACCTGCTGCTGGTGCTGGCCGTCGCGCCGGCGCTGGTCGGCCTGATCGGCTCGCACAGCGTGCACCTGTGGGGCGACGTCAACGTCCGGGCCGACGGCGTGACCTTCGTACTGCTCGGTGGCGGTGTCCTCGCCATCGTCGTCGGCCTGTTCGCCTACCGGCAGATGGACGACCACTCCGGGGTGCCCGTCCTCCCGGAGCTGTGGAACGCGCTGCGCGGCCGTAGGCAGAGCCGCCGGCCGCGGCACGCCGGTCTGCTGGTCGCGATCGAGGGAGCGGACGCCACCGCGAGGGCCGAGCAGCTCGAGGCGCTGCGCTCCTGGCTCACCGAGGCGGGCCGCGAGGTGTTGGTCGCCTCGGACGCGGTGATCGCCGCTCCGCTGGAGGGCGCGCTGCGCCAGCTGCAGGCGGACCCATCGGCCGCGCTGCACCCCCGCACCGAGGCCCTGCTCGCGGCCGCGGTCAGGGCCGAGCACGTCGCCAGGGTGATCGAGCCGGCGCTCGCGCGCGGCGCCGTGGTGCTCACCGACCACTACGTCGACTCGACGGTCGCGCACCAGAGCGCCGCGAGCTGCGCCGGGCTGGACGAGCTGACCGTGCTGGCCCAGTGGGCGACCATGTCGCTGCTTCCCGACGTCACGGTCCTGCTGGACACCGAGTCGGACACCGAGCTGCCTGGAGCGGGCGCGCCCGTCCTGACGTTCGACGAGGAGGTCCGCGCGGCCTTCCTGCGGCTCGCGGACGAGGAGCCGCATCGCTACCTGGTGCTCGACCGCGCCGCGCCGGCGGACGAGCTGCGCGCCCGGATCCGCCAGGCGGTCACCCGCCGCCTCGGTGGTGCGACGCACGGCGTCGCCGGCGAGGGCGTCGCCGGCGAGCCGGCCGGCCCCGCCATGGACGTCGCGACCCTGGGCTCCGCGCGGTTCCCGGAGGGCTCGGCGTGAGCGTCTGGGAAACGCTCACCGGGCAGGACGCCGTCGTTGACACCCTCGTCACGGCCGCCAGCGCGGCCGCGCTCATCGGCGGCCCGGACGGTGCCATCGCCGCCGCCAGGGCGGGGATGACCCACTCCTGGCTGTTCACCGGCCCCTCCGGCGCCGGCCGCGTCGACGTCGCCAGAACCTTCGCCGCCGCGCTGAGCTGCGAGCGCGCCACGGCGGCGCCAGCGCCCGATGAACCGCCTGGCCTGCCCGGCTGCGGCGAGTGCGTCGGCTGCCACACCGTCCTCACCGACACCGCCGCCGACCTGCGCACGGTACGCGCCGAGGGGCTCTCGCTCGGCGTGCACGACGTGCGGGCGCTGGTCCGGGACGCGGCGAGTGCTCCGACCAGCGGCCGCTACCGGATCCTGCTCATCGAGGAGGCCGACCGGCTCACGGACTCCGCCGCGAACGCCCTGCTCAAGGCGCTGGAGGAGCCGGCCGACCGGTCGGTGTTCCTGCTGTGCGCGCCGTCGGTGGACGACGTGATGCCCACGATCCGGTCTCGCTGCCGGGTGGTGGCGTTGCGGCTGCCCTCCGTGGACGACCTCGTCACCGCGCTGCTGCGCGACGGCGTCGACGAGCGCGCCGCGCAGGTAGCCGCCCGGGCCGCGCAGGGCCATCTCGGCCGGGCACGGCTGCTCGCCGTCGACGATCAGGCCAGGGCGCGGCGCGCCCAGGTGCTGGCACTGCCCGGCCGGCTCGGCCGCGCGGCCGAGTGCCTGGCCGCGGCCGCCGACCTCGTCGCCGCGGCGAACGCGGACGCCGACGCGGCGAACAGCGAGCGGGACGAGGTGGAGGCGGAGGCACTGCGCACGGCGCTCGGCGTCGGGGCGACCTCGTCCGGCGCCACCGGGCGCTCGAAACGACCGACGAAGTCAGCGCCGAAAGCCGCGCCGAAGGCCAGGACGATGATGGTCCGCGGCGCCGCCGGGGCGCTCAAGGACCTGGAGAAGTCGCAGAAGAGCCGCGGCCGGCGCACGGTGCTCGACTCGCTCGACCGGGCGCTGCTCGACCTCGCGGGCCTCTACCGTGACGTGCTCGCCCGCCAGCTCGGCGCGACCGTCGACCCGGTGAACCCGGACGCCGCCGCCGAGATCGGTCGGCTCGCCGCGGCGGCGACCCCGGAGCGCACCCTGCGCCGGCTGGAGGCGGTCCTGGCGACGAGAGACGCGCTTGCCGCCAACCCCGGCCTCGTCGCGCAGCTCGCCGTCGAGTCGCTCGCCCTCGGCCTCCGCGACGCCTAGCCTCGGGCGGCGGCGTCCCGAGCGCGCCGGTCGAGGCCGATCCCGGGCCGACCCGGCGGCGGGAACGCCGCAACCGGCGGGGAACCGAATGGCGCACAGGGGGTTTCCGTACCGCGACGAACAGGGTGCCTCCGCGGGCACGCGGACGTACGCTCAGGGCGAACGGCGACTTCCGCCACATTCGGGCCACGCCGTGACACTTCGCGGCGGAGACGACAGGACGGCGGGCACGCATGTCGATGATGTGCGCGGTGGCCTTCTCGCCCCGCGGGAAGCTTTACTACGCCGACCCGGGACAGCTGACACCGCGCGTCGGTGACCGGGTGCTCGTCCCCACCGACGACGGCCCCGAGGTCGCGACCTGCATGTGGGCGCCGCAGTGGGTGACCGAGGACATCGGCCACCTGCCGGTCCTCGTCGGGTTCGCGGACGACGACGACGTCGAGCGAGACCAGGCGTCCCGGCGGCGGCGTGCCCAGGCAAGGGTGGCGGCCAAGCGGCTGGTCCGGGAGCACGGCCTACCGATGAAGATCGTCGGGGTGGACCACGTCGGCGCGGCCGACACCTTCACGATCTACTTCACCGCCGACGGACGGGTGGACTTCCGTTCCCTCGTCCGCGAGCTGAACCGGACGCTGGACACTCGGGTTCTCCTGCGGCAGCTGTCGGCCAGGGACAGCGCGAAGCTGCAGGGCGGCATCGGCTCCTGTGGCCGGGAGCTGTGCTGCTCCACCTTTCTGACCGACTTCGAGCCGGTGAGCATCCGGATGGCCAAGGACCAGAACCTGGCGCTCAACCCGTTGAAGATCAGCGGAGCCTGTGGCCGGCTGATGTGCTGCCTGCGCTACGAGCATCCGCTGTACGAGGAGTTCGCCGCCGCGGTCCCCGCCGTGGGCGCCCGGGCGCGCACGCCCGATGGCCCCGGCAGGGTGATCAGCCACGACGTACCCCGCCAGCAGGTGGTGGTGGCGCTCGACGCCGGCGGTCGACGGGCCTGCGACCGCGCCGACGTCTGCGCCTCCCGCAAGGCCCACGAGTCCGTATATCCGGCCGCCGCGAGCTCCGGATGCGGTTCGGGCAGTGCACCCGCGGATGGAGATGGAGGCGGGAGCGGAAGCGTCGGCGCCGGCGCCGACGGCAGCGGCAGCGGCAGCGGCGCGCAGGGTGACCCCCCGGATCAGCAGGAGGAGTCGATCCCCGGTGCTCCTGGCGTCGACGATGTCCCCGGAACGTACCGGAGCGCGGCGGCCCCGGACGCCGTTACCCGGGACGCGGCCGGGTCCGCTGCCGGTTCGCGGCCGGACGGGGGGAGTCCTGAGTCACCGGCCAACGACGGCGGGCACCGCCGGATCCGCCGACGTGCCCGCTCTCGCCAGTCCGACTCGGACTGACGCGGGGCAATCCGGCTCTGACCAGGCGATCCAGCTCTGACCAGGCGATCCAGCTCTGACCAGGCGATCCAGCTCTGACCAGGCGATCCAGCTCTGACCAGGCGATCCAGCTCTGACCAGGCGATCCAGCTCTGACCAGGTGGAGCCCCCCACGCCAAAGCATGGGGGGCTCCACCTGGTCACGAGGTCAGATCACGGGTCGAAGCGGTAGCCCATGCCGCGCAGGGTGGTGACGAGCCGGCGCTGCGGCGGCCGGCCCTCGACCTTGGTCCGGACCCGCCGGACGTGCTCCGTCACGGTCGCGGGGTCCTGGAACCGGGTGCCCCAGACCTGTTCGAGCAGTTCCTCCCGGCTGAACACCCGGCGCGGATGCCGGGCCAGGAAGGCGAGCAGCTCGTACTCGCGGGCGGTCAGATCGATCCGTTCGCCGGCGACCGCGACCTCGCGGGCACGCAGGTCGATCGACACGTCGCCGTAGATCAGCGGCTCGTTGCCGTCGCCAGTACGCTGAGGCGGCGCTTCCACCGGCCGGCGGCGTAGTCGGGCGCGAACCCTGGCCACCAGCTCGCGCAGTGAGTAGGGCTTGACGACGTAGTCGTCGGCCCCAAGCTCGAGGCCGACCACCCGGTCGACCTCCTCGGCCCTGCCGGTGAGCATGATCACCGGCACTTCGCTCGTCTGCCGCAGGCGGCTCAGTACGGCGAAGCCGTCCATCCGTGGCATTGCCACGTCAAGCACAACCAGGTCGATCTCCGTCGTCTGGAACAAGCGGAGCGCGGTCTCGCCATCGGCCGCCTCCAGCACGCGGTATCCGAATCGCTCAAGACTGCGCGCGAGTGCGACGCGCGAGGCTTCGTCATCCTCCGCGACGAGCAGCGATGCCCCTCGCGTCGTGGTCGCAGCTGCTTCCCCGGTCATGGCGAAACCCTACGCAACCTCTCCGGTGCCACTGCGAGCGGGGTCGCATTTCACGGATTTCGGTCGACCTGCGACACCGCACCGACACATACACGTGACCAAGCCAAAGCTTTCCGTAACGGAGTCCCTACCCCATCCCGAGGCGCACATCAACCCGTCACCACACGATCCGGACATCCAACATCACAAACGACTCGCCGCGATCACCCGGACCGTGTCAGCGCCACCCGAACGACGCGCCACTCCCTTCGTCGCACCGGATCCGACCGATCAAGATTGGGATCGTTGGCGCGACGTCAGTACGAGCTCCGTACGACCTCCGCACGGCCTCAGGGCGACCTCGGACCGACAGCGGTGGGCCTGCCCGAGACCCCAACCAGCAGCGCCGTCCGCCAGCCACAAGATCACAGAAACTCGGCCGGGTCGCACACGTCGGCTACGTCATCCCATCTGGCATACTCGGACCCGCGCCAGCCTTCGCTGGACCACGCCGAAGTAGCTCAGTGGCAGAGCAATCGCCTCGTAAGCGATAGGTCGCGGGTTCAATCCCCGCCTTCGGCTCGCGCCGAGGTTGTCTGCTCGCTGCCTTTGGGCAGCTTCGCCCTGGGCCGTCATGTTGCTCCGGGGCCGAGCCCCGGACCCCGCGCCAAGGGGCTCCGCCCCTTGAAACCCTGGGCGCGGCAGGCTGGACCGGGCTCGGCGTCAAGACACCGGCATCGCGCCACACCTTCTTGCCTTTACCTCCTTCTTGCCTCTTCCTCCTTACCCGTACCGGGTTCGGCTCCCCCGCGCCACGCCGCCGCTTCGGCCGCCAGGATCCGGACCGGCTCTTGGGTGAGAGGTCGCATACGTACCTCGTACGCCGCGCGCATACGGCTGCGCGGCAGGACGTCGGGTCCCGGCCGTGCGCGTCACGTCCCGGGTCATCGAGGCGGGGCCGGAGGTCATCAGCCTCGCCGTCGGCACCGGCCAGTCGGCCATTTCCTCGGTGACCGCGCGGTCCGCGACGACATCTGGACCGGCGATTTCATTTCCCGGCCGGACACGGTCGCGAGGGGGATCGGCCGCCGGAAAGCGAGTGCTGGACGGACCATGCCCAGCGTGCTGAACCGAGGATGAACCGATCGGTGGCAGGCTGATAGTGGCCGGCCACAGGAAGTGATATGAGGAAGATCAAGCCGGTGGTTTGAACGCCGGCTGGTTCGCCGCTGGGCTGGCTAACACCGAAAGGTGCCATCACACCAGACGGAGGAACGGCCATGAAGACTACGTACCGCGCACCGGCTCTCCACGACGCCGGATCCTTCCGCGAGCGCACCCACGGAGTGTGGAGCTTCGGCGGCTGGGGCTGGGGTTGGGGCTGGGGCTGGGGCTGGGGCGGCGGCGGCTGGGGCTGGGGCGGCGGCGGCTGGGGCTGGGGCGGCGGCGGCTGGGGCTGGGGCTGGTAACCCACCCATCCCGCCGACCGCGTCGTCCCGACGCAACCCGTGGCGGTGGCCTGTCGGCCACCGCCACCTCTATCTCCGCGTATCTCCGCGGTCTTCACCCAGAGCCGCGCCCCATCGGCATTGCCGTCCGAGGAGATTCACCCGGCCTGCCGGCCCCAGCTGAACGCAGCGTAGTGAACCTGGAGTGAACCGCTAAGTGGCAGGCTGTTAGTGGTCGGTTACAGGTGGCGAGATTGATCGATCGGAACCGATGGTCACCACCGACGGGGTTCTACCCGGCCGGCCGCCGAAAGGCGACATCACCACAGACGGAGGAACCGCCATGAAGGCAACATATCGGGCGCCAGCCCTTCAGGACGTGGGGTCCTTCCGCGAGCGCACCCACGGCTTTGGCCTCTTCGGCTTCGGCTTCGGCGGCTGGGGCTGGGGCCACGGCTGGGGCTGGGGCTGGGGCGGCGGCTGGGGCCACGGCGGCGGCTGGGGCGGTTGGTGCTGACACCAACCCATCTGGCACCGCGTCACCCTGACGCATCCCTCTGGCGGTGGCCTGTCGGCCACCGCCACCTCTATCTGCGAGGTTCTTTCCTATGAAGATCGTCTGCGTCGGCGGCGGTCCGGCGGGGCTCTACTTCGCGATCCGCGCAAAGCTGCGGGATTCCCACCACGACATCACCGTCCTCGAACGCGACCGGCCAGGGGCGACCCACGGCTGGGGMGTCGTCTACTGGGAGCCGCTGCTGGATGTCCTGTTCCGGTCCGATCCGGTCAGCGCGCGCGAGCTGCGGGCGGCGTCGACCATGTGGCAAGGCCAGCGCGTCAGCGTCGGCGGCCCGCAGCCGGCCTACCTCCCGGGTTACGGCTACAGCATCCAACGCGCGACCCTGCTCGACCTGCTCGCGCGCCGGGCGGCCGAGTTGGGCGTCGACGTGCGATACCACCAGTATGTGGCCGACCAGGACGACCTGAACGCAATTGCGGCGGAAGCCGACCTGGTGGTGGCGGCAGACGGCGCGAACAGCCAGGTACGGCGGCTCGCCGGCCCGGACGCGTTCGGCACTCGGATCGAGGTCGGCGCCAACCAGTACATCTGGCTCGGCACGGACCGGCGGTTCGAGAACTTCATGTTCGCGTTCGAGCGCACGGAACCCGGCTGGGTCTGGTTCCACGCCTATCCGTCGGCCGCCGACATCAGTACCTGCATCGTCGAGTGTGCCCCCCAGACGTGGACCGACCTGGGTCTCGACCGGCTAAGCGATGCGGACGGCTGCCGACTCCTGGAAAGGATCTTCGACGGGCCTCTCGGCGGTCACCGGCTGCTCAGCGACTGCCATGGCCGGCCGRCACGCTGGCAGCAGTTCACCCACGTCGCCAATCGCTCCTGGTGCCACGAGAACATCGTGCTGCTGGGCGACGCCGCCCACACCACCCATTTCACCCTGGGTTCGGGCACCGCACTCGCGATCATGGATGCCATCATGCTCGACCGTTTCCTGCACAAGCACGCGGACGTCCCCGCGGCGCTGCGGGACTTCGACCAGTCCGGCCACGCGGCGCTCGGGCCCATGCAGGAGCGGGCTCGCATCAGCATGTCGTGGTTCGAGGGCGTGGACGGTCAGCTCGACCGGCTGAGCACCGCCACCCAGCCCATGGACGGCGAGCGCCCGTCCACCGGCGAGGCACCGGACCCGGTGGCGTTCGCGTTCAAGATGGCCACCCGCCAGGGTGACGAGACATCTCTGCGCTACCAGATACTGCGGGCGGCCCAGCTCCCGGCGGTGCGAGCGCTCGACCAGCACGCCGGCCGCGGCACGCGCTGGCTGCACGACAAGCGCCGCACACTGGTCACCCGGTAACGCGGCAACGCGGTCACCCGGTAACGCTCACGGAGCCGCGGCCGGCGCAGAGGCGGTGGCAGGCAGGAGGGCGGCGGAAAGGTGAAGGCCCCGGTGGTTCGAAGAAGAACCAGCCGGGGCCTCGCGATACGAGGTGGCGCCGAGTCAGGCGGACTTGGCCTCGTCCTTGGCCTCGCTGACGACCGGCTCCGCGTGCTCGGCCTCGTCGTCCTTCAGCCGCTCGATCGAGGCGAGGATCTCGCGCTCGGCGTCCGCACGGCCGACCCAGCTCGCGCCCTCGACCGACTTTCCGGGCTCAAGGTCCTTGTAGACCTCGAAGAAGTGCTGGATCTCCAGCCGGTCGAACTCCGGCAGGTGACGGATGTCACGCAGGTGCTCCTGGCGGATGTCCGCCACCGGCACGCACAGGACCTTGTCGTCCGGGCCCTTCTCGTCGGTCATCTGGAACATGCCGATCGTCCGGCAGCGCACCAGGCAGCCCGGGAAGGTGGGCTCCTCGAGCAGCACCAGCGCGTCCAGCGGGTCGCCGTCGCGGCCAAGCGTGCCCTCGATGAACCCGTAGTCGGACGGGTAGTGGGTGGAGGTGAACAGCATCCGGTCGAGCCGGATCCGCCCCGTGTGGTGATCCATCTCGTACTTGTTGCGCTGCCCCTTGGGGATCTCGATGGTCACGTCGAACTCGAGGTCCACGCCGCTCCCTGTCTCCTTCTGCTTTGGTCGCTCGGCCCTGGTGGGCCGGCTCGTCTCCATCGTCCCGGTCCAGGCCTCGCGGCCGGTACCGGCATCTCACCCGGATCGATCCCGGCGCCGGCCTGGCATCCGATCCGGTCTAGGTTCAGGGCGATCCGGTCTGGTTCAGGGCGATCCGCCCGCCAGGACGCGTCGCCGGTCGCTCCGGGTTCGTGAACCGCGTCCTCGTCCAGTGTCGGCGGACTTCCCACAGGCCGCAGCTCAGGCAATGTGGGCTATCCCACCCGGCGAGCCCTCGCCAGCTCGCGCCGGTCGTCGAGATGACCCCGCCGACACCCGATCGTCAACGCCGGCCCTGACGCCGCTACCTGACCACTCCCCCGAACGCATCGACCAACGCGGTCACCCACGTGGGCCGAGTACCGAAAACTCTCTCCAGCTACACCCTGCCCTGGCGGTCTACCGCGCCCTCCACCGATCCACGACGTCCTGCCCGGCTATCAGCCCCCGTCAGGCAAAACCCGACATCCGGGGCCTGGGAGTAGTCCCCCGGAGCAATATCGCGAACCCCGGGAAACTGGCCACGTCCAGGGAACACGCCTCGCCGCCAGCGCCTTAAGCTCGCCCCATGAACGGTGCTCGGGCCGGCGGCCTGACGGCGCTGGCCGGCGCGTTGCTCGCCGGGTCCCTGTCCGTCTCGCCCGCGCCGGTCGAGGCACCGACACCGACGGTACCGCGCGTCACCGCACCGGCCTTGGCCGGCCCGCGGACGGACAGCCCACTGCCCGACCAGGCCACACTGGCCGCTCGGCTTGCCGGCCCGCTGGGCGACCCTGCGCTGGGCAACCCCGCGGGGATCGTCGTCGACGCGCTGTCCGGCAAGGTGCTGTTCGACGTCAGGTCCACCGTACCGACCGCGCCGGCGTCGACGTTGAAGACCGCCGTCGCCACCGCCGCCCTGCGAACCTTCACTCCGGACACCCGGCTGACCACGCGGGTCGTCTACCTTCCGCCCGCCGGCGCGGCCACCGGCACCGCGGCCACCGGCACGGGCGCCGCCGGGACGGCGGGCACCGGGACGGCGAGCGGCGCGCCCCAGGCCGGCGGGACGCTCTGGCTCGTCGGCGCCGGCGACCCGACGCTGACCGCCGCGACCGGCCCCGCCGGCTATCCCGCGAGCGCCAGCGCCCGCCTGTCGGACCTCGCGGCACGAGTGCACGCCGCCGGGATCGCGTCGGTGGACCGGGTGATCGGGGACGGCAGCCTGTTCTCCGGGCCGAGGACGGCATCCGGCTGGAACGACACATACGTCACCGAAGGCAACGTCACGCCGGTCTCCGCGCTGGAGGTCGACGCGGGCCGTTCCCAGCCCGGTTCGACCGGGTCCCGCAGCCCGACCCCGGACGCGGCCGCCGCGGCCGCGTTCGCCAACGCGCTGCGAGGCGCCGGCGTGGCGGTCGGCTCGACCGGCACCGGGACCGCCGACCCGGCGGCCAGGACGGTCGCCACGGCGGACAGCCCGCCCATACCGATGCTGGTGGAGCGGATGCTGACCGACTCGGACAACGACCTGGCCGAATGCCTCGGCCGGCTCGTCGCCCACGCCCACGGTCAGCCTGCGACCTTCACGGGCGCGACGACCGCCGTCAGGCAGGTGCTGACCAGCCTGGGCGTCGACACCGCCGGGATGACGCTGGCCGACGTAAGCGGGCTGTCCGTCGACAACCTGATCATGCCGCGCACGGTGGTCGAGATCCTGCGGACCGCCACGCTGCCGAACCACCCCGAGCTGCGCACCCTGCTCACCGGCCTGCCGGTGGCGGGATTCTCCGGGACGCTCGGAGACCGATACGGTGGCGCGGACACGGCCGCGGCCGCCGGCGACGTCCGGGCCAAGACCGGCAGCCTCCGGATCGTCACCAGCCTGGCCGGGGAGCTCGTCGACCGGGACGGCCGGCTCCTCCTCTTCGGCTTCTTCGCGCCCGTCCAGGAGTCCCCCGCGGCCAAGGCGGCCCTCGACCGGGCCGCGGCGGCGCTCGCGTCCTGCTGCGCGCCGACCGGCACCGGCGGATTGCCCGCCGCGGCCGCCGGCCAGCCACCGGCCGCCCAGACCGCGGGAACGTCCGGCCCGTCCGGCTAGTCGTCGGCCGGATAGCGGCGACGGCCGGATCGCCCAGCCACCCAGCCGGTACCCGTTGGTGGAGAACGGGTCAGCAGGCATGATCGGATAGCGCTCACCGGGTACCCTGGCCTGGTGGATGCGCAGCCGGTGGACAGGCAGCCCGTCGACTGGGACCTGGCGGTGGCGACAGCGCGCAAGCTCGTCCGCCCGGGCCCACAGCTGACGCGGGCGGAAGCCGACGAGGTCGTGACCGAGCTACGCAGGCTCGCCGTCGAGGCTGAGCGGTACGTCGAGGACTACACACATCTGCGGCCGCCCGCCGCCGCGGTCACGCCCATCGCCGTCGTCGACCGGCCCGAGTGGGCCCGGTCCAACGTCGCCGGCCTACGAATGATCACGACGCCTCTCCTCGATCGCATCACCGACGCCGACCGCGGGTCGCTGTCGACCGCGGTCGGCCGCCGGGTGACCGGCGTACAGCTCGGCTCGGCGCTCGCCTACCTCGCGGGCAAGGTTCTGGGCCAGTACGAGGTGTTCCTGCCGCCCGAGGAATACGGGCCGACGCCCACCGTCGCCGCGGCTCACGACGGCGCCGTCGCGACCGACGGCACCGGCCCGGTGGGCCGGCTCAGCCTGGTCGCGCCGAACATCGCGCACGCCGAGCGGCAGCTCTCCGTCGTCCCCCGCGACTTCCGGCTGTGGGTGTGTCTGCACGAGCAGACGCACCGCAGCCAGTTCACCGCGGTGCCGTGGCTGCGGGCCCACCTCGAGTCCGAGATCGGCGCGTTCATCGAGGCGACCGACCTCGATCCGGACGCGCTCGCCGACCGGATGCGCTCGGCCGTCGCGGCGCTGCGCGGCGCCGTGCGCGACCGTGGCCAGGACGCCCCGAGCGTCGTCGAGGCGCTGCAGACCCCGGCTCAGCGCGCCGTGCTCGACCGGCTGCAGGCGCTGATGACCCTGCTCGAGGGACATGCCGACCAGGTGATGGACGCCGTCGGGCCCAAGGTGGTGCCGACCGTTTCCGACATCCGGTCGAAGTTCGACACCCGCCGCTCCGGCGGGTCGCCGCTGGACCGGTTCATCCGCCGGCTGCTCGGCCTGGACATGAAGCTGCGCCAGTACCGGCAGGGCGGCGCCTTCGTGCGCGCGGTGGTCGCCGAGGCCGGCGTCGACGGGTTCAACCTCGTCTGGCAGTCACCCGCCACGCTGCCCACCCAGGCCGAGATCGCCGACCCGGGTGCCTGGATGGCGCGTGTGCTCGGCAGCCGGCCGTCCATCTCCGCGTAGCCCCTGGAGCCGGGCCTCGGTCGAGGAAGCCCTGGGCCCAGGTCTCGCGCGGGCCAGGTCTCGCGCGGGTCGGGGCGGTCGGACACCTGGCTCGGAGCGGTCGGCTCGGAGGGGTCGGAGTAGTCAACGCCAGACGTGAGCGATGGGGGCAGTGGTAACCACCTCGGAACGGCGGATGTACCCACCGGGGTCACCCGCGCCCGCGGTGGCGGCGGTGCGGCTGGCGGTGCGGCACGGAGTCGCGGACCTGCCGCCGGGCGCGCTCGTGCTGGTCGCGTGTTCGGGCGGGCCCGACTCGTTGGCGCTCGCGGCCGCGACGGCGTTCGTCGCCCCCCGGCGGGCGCTGCGGGCGGGCCTGCTCACCGTCGACCATGGCTGGGATCCGGCGTCGGCCGCCCGCGCCGAGATGGTCGCGGGGCAGGGCAGAGGGTTACGCCTCGACCCGGTGGAGGTGCTGGTCGCGCCCTCGGCCCGCTCGGAGGGCGCGGCGCGCGACGCCCGGTGGGCGGCGCTGCTGGCCGCCGCCGACCGGCTGGGCGCCGCCGCGTTGCTGCTGGGCCACACCCTCGACGACCAGGCGGAGACCGTGCTGCTGCGGCTCGCCCGCGGCTCGGGCGCCCGGACGCTCGGGGCGATGAGCCCCCGGGATGGCCTGGTGCGGCGACCGCTGCTGCGCCTGCGCAGGGAGCAGACCAGCACGGCCTGCCGCGGCGAGGGCCTCGAGCCATGGGACGACCCGACGAACGCCGACGAGGCGTTCGCGCGCGCCCGGGTCCGGCACAGCCTGCTGCCGGCGTTGGAGGAGCAGCTGGGGCCGGGCATCGCCGAGGCGCTGGCCCGCAGCGCCGACCTGCTGCGCGCCGACGCGGAGGCACTGGACGCCCTCACCGACGACGCCTACGACCAGGTCACCGACACCGCGACCGGCACCGCGGACGTGCTCCCGAGCGCCGCTCTCCCGGCCAGTCTCGATCTCGACGTCGGCACGCTCGGCGCCCTGCCGAGCGCGCTGCGTACCCGGGTGCTGCGCCGGGCGGCGCTGACGCTCGGGGCGTCCGCGTCGGCGTTGCGCGCCGAGCACGTCTGGGCGATGGAGGAGCTGGTCACCCGTTGGCGCGGTCAGCAGCCCGTACCACTCCCGTCGGGCGTCACCGCCCGCCGCCGAGGTGACAGGATCGCCATGGTCGGACCTGGTAAGACCGGGTCCGGGCGCCGCGGGGCGGCGGATGGGGACTCGCGAGGCGCCGGCCCCATGGAGGCGGACCCGCGGTCATCGCCGCGCCGGCGCGTCGCCGGTCGGCCAGACGCCGAGGAGGGCCCGCAGGTGAGCCACGCTGACGTGAGTATGCCCGACTTCGACAACGCCCACCTGGACGAGGAGACGGCGCCGGCCCAGCCGACCCAGGCGACGTGGACGACCATGCCGGGCGTCGCGCCCGCGCTCGCCGGCGACATCGGCGAGGTGCTCGTCAGCGCCGACGAGATCGCGCAGCGCATTCGCGCGCTCGCTGCCCGGGTCGACGCCGACTATGCCGGCCGAGAGCTGCTGCTCGTCGGGGTGCTCAAGGGTGCCGTGATGGTGATGGCCGACCTTTCGCGGGCGCTGCGCACTCCGGTGACCATGGAATTCATGGCCGTGTCGTCCTATGGCTCGGCGACGTCGTCAAGCGGCGTGGTCCGCATCCTCAAGGACCTCGACCGTTCGATCGAGGGTCGGGATGTGCTCGTCGTCGAGGACATCATCGACTCGGGGTTGACGCTGTCCTGGCTGCTGAAGAACCTGCGGTCGCGGAACCCGGCGTCGCTCGAGGTGCTCGCGCTCTTTCGCAAGCCGGAAGCCATCACGGTCGACATCGATGTCCGCTATGTCGGTTTCGACATCCCGAGTGCGTTCGTGGTCGGTTATGGCCTCGACTATGGCGAGCACTACCGCACCCTGCCGTTCGTGGGAACCCTCACGCCGGAGGCCATCGCCCGCGGTCCGCGCGTCTGACCACGGCCCATGATCCGCTCCGCGCCGTGGAGTGAACCCGACCGCCTTTGACCGTGCGTATCAGCCTCGGCACCAGTGCTTCTGGCGCGCGGCGTCCGAGACCGGCGCGCGGCTTCGGGCACCGAGCGTCCGCCGCGCGACCGGAACACGGTGACGCGGCGGACCGTTGCTCACTTGTACGCACGGGTGACAGGCACGTGCCGGCGGTACCCTCGGCACAAGGGAATCCCGATCGAGGGCAGAACACACGTCAGGAGGGCGGAGTGCGCGTGTCCCGCGCTCCAGGCAGATGACTCCAAGAAGAATCTTCCGTGGCTGGGTGGTCCTGGCTCTCCTGGTCCTCCTTGTGATCTTCCTGACGACGAACGTTCTGTCGGGTCCCAAGGAGTACTCCAAGGCGGACCTGCACTCCATCCAGACCAAGATCACGGCTGGACAGGTCGAGAAGGCCACGATCCAGGACTCCAAGCAGATCATCCAGATCACGACCAAGGACAACAAGAAGTACGAGTCGAGCTACGTCACCGACCAGGCCGTCGTTCTCGCCAACCAGCTGAATGGCAAGAACGTCCCCTACGAGGTCAAGGTCGAGCGCAGCAACGTCCTGGTCTCACTGCTACTCAACCTGTTGCCGCTGGTCCTCGTGGTCGCGCTGTTCCTGTTCCTGATGAACCAGATGCAGGGCGGCGGCAACCGCGTCATGAACTTCGGCAAGTCCAAGGCCAAGCTGGTCAGCAAGGACACGCCGAAGACCACGTTCGCCGACGTCGCCGGTGCCGACGAGGCCCTCGAGGAGCTCCAGGAGATCAAGGAGTTCCTGGAGAACCCCGGGAAGTTCCAGGCGATCGGCGCAAAGATCCCCAAGGGCGTGCTCCTGTACGGCCCACCGGGTACCGGTAAGACCTTGCTGGCCCGCGCCGTCGCAGGCGAGGCGGGAGTGCCGTTCTACTCGATCTCGGGTTCCGACTTCGTCGAGATGTTCGTCGGTGTCGGCGCGAGCCGGGTCCGTGACCTGTTCGAGCAGGCCAAGGCCAACGCGCCCGCGATCATCTTCGTCGACGAGATCGACGCGGTCGGCCGCCACCGTGGCGCCGGCCTCGGCGGCGGCCACGACGAGCGGGAGCAGACCCTCAACCAGCTGCTCGTCGAGATGGACGGCTTCGACGTCAAGGGCGGCGTCATCCTGATCGCCGCGACGAACCGGCCCGACATCCTCGACCCGGCGCTGCTGCGTCCGGGCCGCTTCGACCGCCAGATCGTCGTCGACCGGCCGGACCTGCTGGGCCGCGAGGCGATCCTCAAGGTGCACGCCAAGGGCAAGCCGATCGGCGCGGACGTCGACCTGCTCGTCATCGCCCGGCGCACCCCCGGCTTCACCGGCGCGGACCTGGCGAACGTGCTCAACGAGGCGGCGCTGCTCGCCGCCCGCGGCGACCAGAAGGTGATCTCCTCGGCGCTGCTCGAGGAGTCCATCGACCGCGTGCTCGCCGGCCCGGAGCGCAAGACCCGGGCGATGAGCGACCGGGAGAAGAAGCGCATCGCCTACCACGAGGGTGGGCATGCGCTGGTGGCGCACGCGCTGCCGAACTCCGACCCGGTCCACAAGATCACGATTCTGCCGCGCGGTCGGGCTCTCGGCTACACCATGCAGCTCCCGCTGGAGGACAAGTACCTGTCCACCCGTTCGGAGATGCTGGACAAGCTGGCCGTGCTGCTCGGCGGCCGGACGGCGGAGGAGCTCGTCTTCCGCGAGCCGACCACCGGCGCGAGCGACGACATCGAGAAGGCGACCCAGATCGCCCGCGCGATGGTCACCCAGTACGGCATGAGTGACAAGCTCGGCGCGCTGAAGTTCGGTGGCGATTCGGGCGAGGTGTTCCTCGGCCGCGAGGTCGGCCATCAGCGCGACTACTCGGAGGCCGTCGCCGGCGAGATCGACAGCGAGGTGCGCAAGCTCATCGAAGCCGCGCACGACGAGGCGTGGGAGGTGCTCACCACCTACCGCGACGAGCTGGACGCGCTCGTGCTGCGGCTGATGGACACCGAGACCCTCAGCAAGGACGACGTCCTGGAGACGTTCGCCACCGTCCAGAAGCGACCGACCCGCGGCTACTACACAGGAGTCGGCAGGCGGGTACCGTCGGACCGTCCACCCGTGCAGACCCCCGCTGAGCTGGGCCTCGGCACCACGGATGTGGCCGACCTCGTCCATGGCGGGGGCAACGGCCACACCGGCAGCCGGCCACGCGACAACGGCGGTRCCCGCACGGCCGGTGGCCACGATGTGAACGGCGGCGGCAACGGGAACGGCTCTGGTGGCCTGACCAAGCCGGCGGGCTCGGTGACCGACCCGGGCCAGGGTCACCACGACTCTGGCTCCGGTCCGGGCACCGGGCCGATGGGCGGGTCCACCGGCCCGGCCGGGCCGCCGGGCACACCCCCGCCGGATGCTCCGCGGATCTCCAACCCGTGGGCGCCGCCGGTGTGGCCGAACGACGACGAAGGGAAACGCCGTTGACGTCCGAGACCGACCAGGTAGTCCGGCCCACCCACCTCGACGCACCCGCTGGGCTGGCGGGCGGGGTGAGCGGATCAGAGACTAGATCCGGGTCAGGTTCCGGCGCCGCGGTCGCGGCCTTCCGGCCCGGCAACGGTCGGCTACGCCCGTTCGACCACGACAGGGTCGCCGCGGCCGTGCGTGAGCTGCTGATCGGCATCGGGGAGGACCCGGACCGTGAAGGGCTGCGCAAGACGCCGGACCGGGTCGCCCGGGCCTACGCGGAGGCGGTCGAGGGCCTGGGCCGGGACCCGGTCGACGTCCTGACCACGGTCTTCGACGAGGGCCACGACGAGATGGTGCTGGTGCGCGACATCGACTTTTCGTCGCTGTGCGAGCACCACCTCGTCGTCTTCTCGGGCAAGGCGCACGTCGCCTACATTCCCAACGAGAACGGTCAGATCACCGGGTTGTCCAAGCTTGCCCGGCTCGTCGATCTGTACGCCCGCCGGCCGCAGGTGCAGGAGCGGCTGACGTCGCAGATCGCCGACGCTCTGGTCGACGTGCTCAAGCCACGCGGCGTGATGGTGGTCGTCGAGGCGGAGCACCTGTGCATGTCGATGCGTGGCGTGCGCAAGCCGGGCGCCAGCACGGTGACGTCCGCGGTCCGGGGCCAGTTCCTGAGCCCGGCGACCCGTAGCGAGGGCATGTCTCTCATCCTCAGCCACCGCTAGCGGCGGCTACCCGACCGACGGCGGCGGGGCCCGGGGCGCTTGCCCCGGGCCCCGCCGCCGTTTTCGGCCGTCCGGCGCCTCGGCCTGCCGGCTCGCCGGCGAGGTCCAGCTCGCCGTCGCCGGCAAGCGGGCAAGCCGCTCCGAGCGTCGCTACAGGCGGCAGGCCTGGATGGCGGAGACGAGGATGCCGCGGGCACCCAGCTCCCAAAGGTCATCCATCGTGCGGTTGACCTCGTCCTTCGGCACCATCGCCCGCACCGCGACCCAGCCCTCGCGCTGCAGCGGCGAGATCGTCGGCGACTCGTAGCCCGGCGTGATCTCGCAGGCCTTCTCGAGCACCACCACCGGCGCGTCGTAGTCCATCATCACGTACTGGCGGGCGACCAGGACACCCTGCACGCGACGCAGCAGCTTCTCGTGCGACGGCGACAGTTCCGTGCCCTGCTTGGCAATCATGATGGCCTGCGACTGCATCACCGACTCACCGATCAGCTCGAGGCCCGCGGCGCGCAGCGTGCGGCCGGTCTCGACGACGTCCGCGATGGCATCGGCGACACCCAGCCGCACGGCCGTCTCGACGGCGCCGTCGAGGGTGACGACCTCGGCCCGCAGGCCGCGGGCCGCGAAGTCGGTGCGGACGAGCTCAGGGAACGAGGTCGCGATCCTGGCGCCGTCCAGCTGGGCCACGTCGGTGATGGCGCCCTTCGGCGCCGCGTAGTGGAACGACGAGTGCCCGAAGTCGAGCGCGACCAGCTCCAGCGCGGCGACGCCGCTGTCCTGCAGCAGGTCACGGCCGGTAATACCGACATCTAGCCGCCCGGAGCCGACGTAGACCGCGATATCGCGCGGCCGCAGGAAGAAGAACTCGATGTCGTTCTCAAGGTCGGCGACGACAAGCTCGGCGCCCTCGCGCTTCGCCAGGTAGCCGGCGTCGCAGAGCAGTTGGCTGGAGGCGGCGGAGAGCGCGCCCTTGTTCGGTACCGCGATACGCAGCATGATCATTCCATCGAGGCTGGCCGTGGCGGGGTCCGGAACTCACGGCGGATCGGGCTCACAGCGGGTCGGGGGCTCACAGGGGCTCTTCGAGGCGCGCGACATCGTCCCGCGCACCGGTCAACGCCCGCGCCACTCCAAGGGCACGCGAGCCCCGAGGCGCGGGCTACAGATGGGAGTAGACGTCCGCCGGGGTCAGACCCCGCGAGATCATCATGAGCTGAATCCAGTAGACCAGCTGGGAGAGCTCCTCGGCGGCTCGCTCACGGCTCTCATGCTCCGCCGCCATCCAGCTTTCCGCGGCTTCCTCGACCAGTTTCTTGCCGATGTGGTGCACACCCGCCTCGAGGGCGGCCACGGACCCGGACCCCGGCGCCTTCTGCTCCCACTTCCCGGAGAGCTCGCCGTACAGCTCGTCGAAGCTCTTCACAGCCGGCAGTCCTCCAGAGCGACGGCACGCACCCGCCGGCCTCGCGCCAGACCCCCGCCGATCCGACGGGAACCCTGGGCGCTCCGGGCACCGACAGACCTCATGAACCGCATGTTACCCGGCTGACGCTCCCGACTCGCCGCGGCACGATCTTCACCGGTAACCCCGGGCGACCGGCGTGGTGCGACGACCGGCGCGGAACGGCGCGCCGGCGCCGAGAGGGCCGCCCGCGACCAGCAGCGGCGGCAGGGGCGGCGGCAGCGGCCGGAGAGCACGGCGATTCACCCGGCTGGACCACAGGTGCCCGCGGGAACGGGTACTTCCTCCCGGTTGACAGGGATCTGACGCCGGTATGAGCGTCGTGACCATGGTATGGACCGCCGCACGCTGGTTGACTGAGTCGCTGTGTCCCCTCCCGCGATAGTTGCCACTGATCTGGATGGAACACTGATCCGATCGGACGGCACGGTGTCGGAGCGCACCCGCCGTGCGCTGCGCCGGGTCCGCGAGCACGGCGGATCGGTCGTGTTCGTCACCGGACGGCCAATCCGGGTCATGGCGGACGTCGTCGCCAAGACCTCCGTCGCCGGCATCGCCGTCTGCGCGAACGGGGCACTCGTCTACGACCTCGACACCAACATCATGATCAACCAGAGTGGGCTGGATCCGGACGCCGCCCTCCGACTGGCGCTGGCGATCCGCGAGATCGTGCCGGAGGCTGCATTCGCCGTCGAGAGCGGGATCAAGTTCGGCCGCGAGCCACTCTTCTTGACGATGTGGCCGGATCCGGACGAGCTCGTCGCCGATGTGACCGACCTGCTGGTCACGCTGCCGCCAGCCAAGCTGCTGGTGCGGCGCGGCGGTGAGTCGCTCGCCGATGTCTACGAGAAGATCGTGGCCTTGGCCGGCGGGGAGGCCATGGTCACCCGGTCGACCGAGACGCTGGTCGAGATCGCCGGGGCAGGTGTCTCCAAGGCCGTCGCGCTCGCCCAGGTGGCCGCCAAACGCGGCGTGACCGCCGACGACGTCGTCGCCTTCGGCGACATGCTCAACGACCTGCCCATGCTCGCCTGGGCTGGCCACGCCGTCGCCGTCGCCAACGCCCACCCCGACGTCCTGGCCGCCGCCGACGAAATCACCGCCTCCAACGACAACGACGGCGTAGCCCTCGTCCTGGAACGCCTTTTCGCCTGACCGCCAGGACGTGAGCGCGGGTACAGCAGGCGAAGCCGCTCGACAGCGCAGGCCGGACCGGCGCACGCCGAAGGTCAGTCCAGCCTGGGAAGCGCAAGCGCGGCGTACATGTGCTTATGCCGCTCCAGCACGTCAGTGAGATCGGCATCGGCGATCTCACGGTAGCTTTCGAAGAAGTGGGTGTAAAAGTCGACGCTGCGGCGGTCCTGAGAGACCGTGGCGTCGAGTGACTCGGTAATCACCATGTCATCGTCGAACAGATGGAAACCGTGGATCGGGGGGATGCCGAGCTGCGCCGTGGCGGGTACCACCCGCACGGTCACGTTGGGCAGTTTGGCCACCTGCTCGATCCGGTCCACCTGCGCCAGCATGTATCCAGGCGTGACAAAACGGTTACTGAGCACGCTCTCCATGATGATGAACTCGAACGTCTTGGCGCGGTCGTAGAGACGTTCCTGGCGCTGCGCGCGCAGGGTGACCATCGCCGCGGTGTCGGCCCACTTCGACTGGTCCTCACCGATGTCGACGGCGTGAAAGGCATTGATCACCCGGCGCGTGTACTCGCTGATCTGCATCAGCCCGGGAATCGCGATGGRCTCGAAGTTCCGGATCAGCTGGGCGCGCCCCTCGGCCTCGGCGTAGTCGTGCTGGTTCGCCGGTCCGCGGCGCGGTCCTCGCGGCCTGGCACCGGCGGTCTGGACCTGTGTCGCCAGCGCGACGAACTCATGCAGCTCGTCCTTGGAGCCGTCAAGAGCCAGGACGATCTTCTCGACATCGAGCAGGCTGGGCTTCAGCACGCCCCGTTCGATCTTGGAGATCTTGGCCTGACTGACTCCGACGGCCTGCCCGAGGGCTTCGCCGGTCATTCCCTTGCGCCGGCGAAGCCCATGGAGCGCACGGCCAAGCTCCTCGGCCAGCGGTGCGGACGAGGAGCTTGGCTCGGCACTCAGCGACGGACCGAACCCCACCTCGTCCGTCACGACTGACCTCCGCTCGAACGCGAGACCATCACCCCGGGCCGGAACCCGCTCGGTCAKGCCAACTAACGCCCATCCCAGTCTGGCAGGCTGCGCGCCGCCCGGATCAGGAGGTCACGTGGAATCTGCACTCTAGCCTCACCGTCCGGCACCTCGTCGGCAGTGCGCGGCGCCGGCACGACGTACCCCTGGACCACGACCGAGCCGTCGGGCGCCTCGAACACCCCGGGACAGGTGGACGACCCACAACTGGTTTGCGCGAGCGGAACGAGCTCCATTGCCCCTACTCCCTCCGCGGCTTCAACATCATATACCCGCCGACGGACTATGAAAGAGTCGATACTAGGAATCTTGCGAGGGCAGGATTGGGCGCCCCCCAGGGGGGAATACTAGGCCGGCCGCCGCGATCCGCCACTCAGTGCCCCTCGTCGGCACGCCGCCGATCGGCGCGGCGGAACGCTGGAACGTCCCGCCGCGCACTAGAAATCACCTTCGGGCAGCCTGAGGCACGCTCGGCGCCCCATGTCATGGCAACTCCCGCTTGGCGGTGGCCCAGCACCGCTGGCCGACTGGCGCTCGTTGGCCCACCAAACTTGCGCCGGAGCCGGCGTCGACATGTTCCAATCAAGAGAGAAGGTTCCGTCGGCCGGCAGGAGGATCCTCCACCGGCCGCGCCCTCGCGCCGACGACATCTGCGAGAGCGCGGGACCCGCACAGAGAGGCCAGCCTCGATGCGACTGACTCCTTTGACGGCGAGCTGCCCCAGCGGCTCGTGTCCCCAGGTCTACGCCACTGACAGCGGCACAATCGTGGTCCAGGGTGTTCTGTTGGACGCCAGCGCGCTCGACGTCCGCACCTCGACTGGTGAGGTGCTGGTCGAGATTCCCAGCGAGTTGTTCCGGGCRGCGGCCGACGCGGCCCTCGACGGGGTCGACTAGGGCGAGCGCCACGCAGCCAGGTCCTGAGGCCGGGGCCGACGTCCGGGCCGCGATCACCGTCAGGTGTGTCGTGGGCGCGGCCCAGCCGCCGACGACCAGCCAAGACGTCCGGGGACCGGGCGGCCGGCGAACCGGTGATGACCTCTGGGAAGACACAAGTATTCACACCGGCCCGATACACATTAAGATCATGGACTATATTCATCCATAGGCCTTGTGGTGACGCCGGCAGTCGTCTACCTTCTGATCAGGACCTGTTCGACCTACCGGTCGACAGCCCGTCAGGCAGGAGGTGCGTCGGAATATGTCGCGCGCAGGGGGCTCTTACCACGGATTCCTTAGTAGTACCTGGCCAGGGTATCGGGGGTCGTTCGACGCTCGCCATACCAGGTCTGGGTTTGCGGGCAAAGGCGCCCGACTGGACGTGATCGCGTGTCCATGTTGACAAGCTGCTATCTGACCGCCACTGGCACCAACTGTCAGCAACTCCAGGTCCGGTTGTCCTGGCTAGTTCGCGAGTTCACTCGGTACACGGATACTCGATCGCATCGAGCGGCCCGACTGGACATCCGATCGGAACGCGCCTGCTGGATGGCCGACGCACTCTTTGACGCAATCCGTCTTTTCCTCGACCAGGACGAGATCGGCTCGAAGCGCGCGCTCGTCACCGCGGTTCGCCAAGCGGAAGACCGCTGGGAGGCAGTTTGCGTCGAGCTGAGCCGCGAGGAGACCGCCCGGGCCGACATGCGGCCCGACGGACCCGTATTCGTCCCTGAACTCGCCCGCCGGCGCATCTTGCCGGCGCAGCGCACCAGCGCGGGTCGTCACTCGGGGGCATTCCTCTACCGCGCCGCGCGGCCACGAACTGACGATCGACAGCTCACCCGCCACGGGTGACCCAGACAGCCTCGGCCCGGGCCACCCTCGGGGGGTGGCCCGGCCGAGGCGCCTCGTTGGGCGCATCGACCGGGTTAGGTCCGCCCCTGATTACCCACGCCAGTGGGAGCCGACCAGCGGGTCATGGCGACCATGCCAGCCGCGGCAACGGTGCCAGCGGGCCTGTGGCGGTCCTGTTACCGGGGGCCGCCACAGGCGGGGGCACCTCCGCGCCGATCAGCAACCACCCGCGAGACCGAAATGGGCCAGTGCCGTAACTGCCGAGGAAGCCCATTGACGCGATCGCCGGTTGCGACCTCTGGTGAACGTGGAACGACCAGCAGCCACGACCACCCGAGGGCCGAAATCGCGATCATGCCCGAGGCGGCGCCAGGCGCTAGGGTCCGGTTCGGACTGCTTCGGCGGCCTGCTCGGCGAGCTCGGTGGCGAAGCGGCTCAGATGGCGATTCAAGATGGGGTCCAGATCGTCGGTGCCCAGCTCCATGAGCTGCTCGAACACCCGGATGTACAGGCTGACGCGACCGCGATCCCGATCGACGGTGCCGGCCGTCGTCTCGTTGACCACCGTGGATTCGTCCATGATGGTGAAGCCCGAGATCGGCGGGTATCGGAGCACGGTGTCGAGCGGCAGGATCCGGATCGAGACGTTCTGGAGCCCCGCGGCCGCTTTGATCCGCTGAAGCTGACCGACCATGAACCCCGGCCATTCCACGGCCGCGAACCGGTTGTGGAACACCGCTTCCATGATGACGAACTCGAAATGCCTGGTGGTGTCGTAGAGGCGCTGCTGGCGCTGCGCTCGTAGCGTCACGGCGGCCGCGGTATCCGGCCAGCCCTTGCTGTCCTCGCCGTAGGTCAGCTCGTTGTACCCGTTCAGAACCCGGCGGGTGTACTCGCTTGTCTGGAGCAGGCCTGGCAGCAGGACCGGCTGGAAGTCGCGCACGTGCTGGGCCTTGCCCT
Source organism: Pseudofrankia sp. EUN1h (assembly GCF_001854645.1). Taxonomy (NCBI): domain Bacteria; kingdom Bacillati; phylum Actinomycetota; class Actinomycetes; order Frankiales; family Frankiaceae; genus Pseudofrankia; species Pseudofrankia sp. EUN1h. Next base: position 121,959 of record NZ_MBLN01000071.1, read on the forward strand.
CTTCGTCGAGCACTTCCTGCTGGTTGATGGTGCCAGTTCGGCCAAGAGCCGGCCGGCGCGTTCCCTTTGTCCTGGCCAGCTGCTGCTGCTGTTTTGCCTCGTCTACCAAGGTCTCGACCACCTTGGGCGACGCATGCAGCGCCGTACTGATACGTCGGACGTCCTCCGGCGACGGCAGCGTCTTGGAGTTCTCAATCTTGGAGATCTGTCCCTGGCTGATCCCGGCCTTCTCGGCGAGCTGGTGGCCGGTCAGGCCCTGGTCGTGGCGTAGGCGGGCCAGGATGCCGCCCAGGGACTCGTCGGAGGATTCGGAAGAGGATGACGAGAGATCGAGGAAGTTTTCTGGAACCGGCGCGAAGGCGTCCGCGTCGATTCTTTCGCCGCTCATCGTCTCCCCTACCGGTGGTGCCGAGGTCGCCTACGCTGCTCCCCCGTGATCCTCCGACGGCCGCTGGACGCTACTTCGGCGACTGGGGCAAACTGCTCGCGGCATCGACGAGCAGGTCCCGCGGAATCCTGACCATCGCCTCTCCCGTCGGCAGGTCGCGCACGTACGCGGGGTCTGGCGTCCATCCCTGTACCCACAGCACCGAGGCGTCATCGGCGTCGGCGTACACCGTCGGGCAGGCGCCCGCGTTACAGGTGATCGCCAAGGGAACGAGCTGCATCGTCAACTCCTCCGCAGCCCATGACCCTACTCAGGCCCGGGCCGCAAGTCCAGAATATCTCTGTCAGATCTTGACTTATGCCACGGGGTTGGGAAGCAGCCAAGAATAGTTGCCCGGGTCACAGGCTTCGGCCGCGACGCCCGGCTACCCTGCGGGGTCTCGCTGGCAGCCGGCGTCATCGCGATTCCCTGATGGTGCCACGTCCGCCACCCCAGTCCACACTCAGCCGGCTTCGCGAATTGACCGATTCGCCCCGATACGGCAGAGGAACTCAACGCATAAGGTAAGAATATCGCTACTTTCCGTAGCAACAACTTAGCGTGAAGAGACTACTGGTGACGTGGGCGACCAGGCCCGTCACGGCTCCCGCGTAATCCGAACGGGTCATGTCAGCTTGTCATGCGGCCGGGAATTCGGTCGATCTTCGTCGACGATGCGGGCCCAGGCCGGAATTCTCCGCGAGCCGGCCGGTCACGACCGAGCTACCGCCGAGCACGCGGCGTTCCGCGGGTCGGCGCCGGCGCCGACCCGCACCTACCCGCCTACACCCTTGCGAGCACGTCGGAGACGGCAACGACGGCCTCGCCCGGACCCGCCGCCACGCCCGCCGGCGGCGTCGGCGCCCGCCGGCCCACCACGTACCCGATGCCAGACTCCCGGTCGACCAGTACGCCGGGCCAGGACACGAACGGGGAGAGGCCCGGAAGCAGGCGGGCGGCGGCGGCCGTCGCGGTCACGTCCGCGGGCAGCACGACGACGGCCTCGCCCGGCCCGACCTGGACCCCTCGCGGGGGAACATCGGCCACGACGCCCACCACGTATCCGGTGYCCGAGTCCTCGTGCACGTGGACGCCGGGGCAGTTCGCGGCGGCGCAGTGACTCCTCGCCAGCGTGATGGTGGGCATGTCGCGCGTCCTTTCCTGGGCACGACCCGGCGCCACCGCTGGACGTACTGCGGCCTCGCGTGGCTCGGATGGTCCCCTACCACCCGGGTCGGCGCGGTGATTGTGAATCTATTGGAGCATGGGCGTATCGAAACCGCCGTAACTTTGCTGGAACAAGGTGCCATCAGGCGTGATCGGCGGATCTCAGGCCGCGCGCCGAGAGGTCGAGGCGCCGCTTTTAGCCCGCCGGCCTCCGGCGCGCGCGGCGGTCGAGGTCCCCGCGCTCGTCGCGGCCACCGAGGTACCGGCACTGATGCCMGCGTGACCCGGTTGGTAACTTTGGGTGACTATTCCCCTACTTCTCGACTGTGACGCACAATTCTTCCGTTCACCTAAAATATTCCTCAACAAGTCTTGCTTGGGGACCGCTCGAGGCCGCACGATTCTGGTACAGCCGAGACAGACGCGGCGCCAGTCCGCTCCCTGACCCCGCAGGTCCCGCAAGCACCCCGGCGGAACAGGCGCCACGACGGTCCACCCCACCGCCGTGGAACTCTGAGTCCGCGGCACCGCCGGTCATCGACCACCCTGTCCTGACCGGCGGGGCGTCTTCAAGGAGGCGATGCCGAATATGCCAAGGACGTGGTCCAGACAGGAATCGCAGGCCAACACCATGCCGGGGCTGGTGCCCCCGTATCCCGACCTGCTCCTCGGGCCGGACCGATCGGACCGGGCCGACGATGCCGACCGCGCCGGAGACGGATCCCGCGCTCGGGTCGAGCGCATCGATCCCGACGCCGGCGAACCCCATCGCGCCTCTTATAGCGCCCCCCAGCCCGCCTCTGGCCGACTCGGGCCGATGTTCCTGACGCTCGCCGGACGCAACCGCGAGCAGCTCGACTTCCGGTTGTCCTGTGTCGCCCGGGCCTTCCTCGCCCACACGGTCGCCAGGCCGGGCCAGCCAGCGCGGTTGGACCCGTTCGGCCCGCGGGCGGACTGGGTCATGGAGGCCCTGATCGCGGCGAGTCGCGCGCGCGTCGAGGACGAGGAGGGGAAAGGTCGCCTGGCGGAGCTCACGGACGCGGTCCGACTGGCCGAGGACCGGTGGCTGACGGTTCGCGATGAGCTGCGCCGAGGCGCCACCGTACGGGTAGACCTACGGCCCTCACCGCTGGTCGAGAGCCGTCTGTCCAGGCGCGCCGCTCACCGGCAGGCGCGGCTTTACCACGAGCGCCACCCCGGACCCAGCTCCGTCGTCGCGGCATCCGCAAGCCTCGCGACACGGCGCGACGTGCCGCCTGCGCGCGACGCGACGGCACGGCAGGGCGGCATCGCGCCGCAGCGCGGCAAGGAACAGCGCGGCGAGGAGATGTCGTGCCGGCAGCCCAGCCACCGGGCGTGAACAGGGCCGCTTTGGTCCGGCCATCCGGGGGGATGGCCGGGCCAAGGTACTTCCCCTGATCACGTCCTGAGCCGCCCTCGGCGCGGGTGCCGCACGCGCCGAGGGAAGACACCGACCGCGTTGAGTGCCGGGCAACGACGCCCGAGTGGCCCGCGGTGGTGCTGGCGCCGCCCAGCACCACCGCGGGCCCGCCGCGGGCCGGCCCCTCCCGTCGACCACACCGCCACGAGCCGGTCCAGGGCGGCCGCGCCAGGGCGACCGCGCCTCCGCCGAGGTCGGCGGGTCGGCGGGTCTCCGGGTCGGCGGGTCAGCGGTCCGAGTAGGCGTGGCGAGCCGCCGTGCCGCAGGTCCCCGACTCACCGGTATCGGCGCGGACGGTCCAGGATGGGAGCATGCCGATAGCCGCCCCGCCGGGAGCGCCCGGGACGCCGCCACACGACGTCGACCCCGAGTTCCTCGCCCTGCCACGCGCGGCGCTCACCGACGCGGCCCTGCAGACCGCCCGTGATCTCGGCGCCAGCCACGCCGACATCCGCATCGAGCGGCTGCGTGACGGGTCGCTGTCGTTCCGAGACGGCAACCTGGAGAGCAGCCACGACGGCGCGACCGTCGGCTTCGCCGTCCGGGTCGTGCACGAGGGGACCTGGGGGTTCGCCGCCGGCGTCGACCTGACCGTGGACGAGGCCGTCCGGGTCGCCCGCGAGGCCGTCGAGATCGCTAAGGTCGCCCGGCCGCTGAACTCCGAGCCGATCGAGCTCGCCGACGAGCCGGTACACGCCGACGCCACCTGGGTGTCCGCCTACGCGGTGAACCCGTTCGCCATCGACGCGCGCGCGAAGGTCGACCGGATCGGCGGGCTGTGCCGCACGCTGCTCGGCTCCTCCGACGTCGACCACGTCGACGGCCATTTCAACGCCGTCCTGGAGAACAAGTACTACGCCGACCTGGCCGGCACCTCGACGACGCAGCAGCGGGTGCGGGTGCTCTGCCAGCTGGAGGCGACCAGGGTCGACCCTGGCGGCGGCTTCGAGACCATGCGCACCATCGCTCCCCCGGTGGGCCGGGGCTGGGAGTGGCTGGTCTCCGGATCGGCCGCCGGCTGCTGGGACTGGGACGCCGAGATCGAGACGATCCCGGGTCTGCTGGCGGAGAAGGCGAAGGCGTCGTCGGTCGAGCCTGGGCGCTATGACCTGGTGATCGACCCGTCGAACCTGTGGCTCACGATCCACGAGTCCGTCGGGCATGCCACCGAACTCGACCGGGCGCTCGGCTACGAGGCCGCCTACGCCGGCACTTCGTTCGCCACCCTGGACAAGCTGGGTACTCTGCGTTACGGCTCGCCGCTGATGAACGTCACCGGCGACCGGACCGCCCCGCACGCGCTCGCGACCATCGGCTACGACGACGAGGGCGTGGCGACCAGCCGTTGGGACATCGTCCGCGGCGGCACGCTCGTCGGTTTTCAGCTCGACCGCCGGATGGCGGCGGCGAACGCCGCCCGGCTCGGTGTCACCCGGTCCAACGGCTGCGCGTTCGCCGACTCGCCGGGGCATGTGCCCATCCAGCGGATGGCCAACGTCTCGCTGGCGGCCGCGCCCGGCGGGCCGTCGACCACCGAGCTGATCAGCGGGGTCAACCGCGGGATCTACGTCGTCGGCGACAAGAGCTGGTCGATCGACATGCAGCGCTACAACTTCCAGTTCACCGGGCAGCGCTTCTACGAGATCCGCAAGGGACGCATCGTCGGCCAGCTGCGCGACGTCGCCTACCAGGCGACGACGACCGACTTCTGGGGCTCCCTCGACGGTCTTGGCGGTGAGCAGACCTACCAGCTCGGCGGGGCGTTCAACTGCGGCAAAGGGCAGCCCGGCCAGGTCGCCGCGGTCAGCCACGGCGCCCCGTCGACGCTGTTCCGCGGCATCAACATCCTCAACACCCGCCACGAAGCGGGCCGGTGACCCGCCCCGCCAGTCCGCCGCCTCAGCGCCCCGGCAGCCGTTCGGTGGGTGCTGGTTCGACGGGTGCTGGACTGACGCTGACGGRCACTGGACTGACCCGGGCTCGCAGCCCGCTGGGAACGTATACGGGAGGACTCTGGTGACCGAGGCGTCCCACGAGATCGTGGAGCGGGCGCTCGCCGCCTCGCGGGCCGATGGCTGTGTGGTCATCGCCAGCGAGTCGAGCACCGTGAACCTGCGCTGGGCGAACAACACCCTGACGACGAACGGGGCCGCCCGCGACCGCTCGGTCACCGTGATCAGCATCGTCGGCCGCTCGTTCGGGGTGCGCTCGGTGAGCTCGGTGAGTTCGGTCGACTCCGGCACGGCCGGGGGCATCGCCGTCGACAAGCTCACCGAGCTCGTCCGGGCGTCGGAGACGGCGGCGAAGGACTCCGACGAGGCCGAGGACTTCGCGGACCTGCTCGCTCCAGGCCAGCAGGGAACCGCGACGGCCGGGCCGGGCGACGACGCCTTCGACGAGCCCGCCCGCCATACGTCGACGGCGGTGCTCTCGACGTTCGCCGCCGACCTCGGCGAGGCGCTGCGCGCGGCCAGGGCGGAGGGCCGAGCGCTTTACGGCTTCGCCGAGCACGACGTGACGACCACCTGGCTCGGCACGTCGACCGGGGTGCGGCTGCGGCACAGCCAGCCGACCGGCTCCGTCGAGTGGAACGCCAAGAACGGGCAGCCCGGCGGTTCGGTGTGGCACGGCCAGTCGACGCACGACTTCGCCGATGTCGACGTCGCCGCGACGGATGCCGAGCTGCGCCGCCGCCTGGGTTGGTGTGCCCGCTCGATGGAGCTCCCGGCGGGCAGGTACGAGACGCTGCTGCCGCCGTCGGCGGTCTCGGATCTGATCCTCGACGCCTACTGGTCGGCCGCGGGGCGGGATGCCGCCGAGGGACGCACGGTCTTCAGCCGCGCTGGCGGAGGCACCCGGCTTGGGGAGGCCTTCGGCCCGACCGGCCTGCGGTTGTTCAGCGACCCCGCCGATCCCGAGCTGTCCTGCACGCCGTTCGTCTCCTCCGGCCACTCGTCGGCGACGTCGAGCGTGTTCGACAACGGGCTCGCGCTCGGCCGGACGGACTGGTTCGAGGACGGCAAGCTCGCCACGCTGGTGCACACCCGCGCCTCCGCCCGCGCCGCCGGCACCACCGCCACGCCGTTCATCGACAACCTGACGATGGACGGCGGCGGCACGGCCACGCTGGACGAGATGGTCGCCTCGACCAAACGCGGACTGCTGCTCACCTGCCTGTGGTACATCCGCGAGGTGGATCCGGAGGTCCTGCTCCTGACCGGGCTGACCAGGGACGGCGTCTACCTCGTCGAGAACGGCGAGGTCGCCGGGGTCGTGAACAACTTCCGGTTCAACGAGTCCCCGGTGAGCCTGCTCGGCCGGATCGCCGAGATCGGCGCCACGACCCGCACTCTGGGCCGCGAATGGGCCGACTGGTTCAAGCTGAGCCGCATGCCGGCCATCCGCGTACCCGACTTCCACATGAGCTCGGTCAGTCCCGCGAGCTGACTAGAGATAGCTGACTAGAGATAGGTGCCGCCGCCGAAGCCTTCCTCTCGGGGCTGGCCGCCGGGGAGGGCGCGTCGGCGCATCTCCTCCAACTGGGCGCGGGCGGCCATCTGCTGCGCGAACAGCGCCGTCTGCAGGCCGTGGAACAGCCCTTCGAGCCAGCCGACCAGCTGGGCCTGCGCGATCCGCAGTTCGCTGTCGCTCGGCGTGTGGTTCTCCTCGAACGGCAGCGTGAGCCGGTCGAGCTCCTCCTTCAGCTCCGGCGCGAGCCCGTCGGAGAGCTCGCGGATCGAGCTGCGGTGGATCTCGCGCAGGCGCAACCGGCTGGCCTCGTCCAGCGGCGCGGACCGCACCTCCTCCAGCAGCTGCTTGATCATGGTGCCGATCCGCATGACCTTGTCCGGCTGCGAGACCATCGAGGACAGCGCGGAGCGGACGGACGCGCCGTCGACGTTCTCCCCGTCGCCACCCCCCTGGCGCCCGCGGCCGACCCCGGTTCCGAGACCCTCCAGCGACTCCTGCAGCCGCCCGTCAGGTCCCACGATCACCACCCGCTGTTCCGGTTGATCCGTCATGTTCACCATCCTGCATGCTGTCGCGGCAAGACAACGAAATGGATCTTCCACCTCAAGTCAGGCGAGGGGTCCCCCCCGAGTTTTGCCCCAGCAAAAATCGGCGGGGAAGCAGCCGTCATGTCCACCATCCTGCATGCTGTGGTCGCCGCGAGGTCGTCAGGGGACTCGCAGCAGAACCTTGCCGACGTGGCCGAGGGAGTCGACGACCCGATGGGCCTCGGCCGCCTCGGGCAGCGGAAGCACCCGGTCGATGACCGGGCGGATCGAACCCGCCGTGAACGCCGGCCAGACCTCCGCCCGGACCCCGGCCACGATCGCCGCCTTCTGCTCCGCCGGCCGGTGCCGCAACGACATCGCGTGCACCGAGGCACGCTTGACCAGCAGCGCCGACAGGTTCAGCTCGGCCTTGACACCGCCCTGCAGGCCGATCACCACCAGCCGGCCGTCGGGCGCGAGCGCGTCGACGTTGCGGGCGAGGTACTTCGCGCCCATGTTGTCGAGGATGACGTCGGCACCGCGCCCACCGGTGGCGTCCTTCACCCGGGCGACGAAGTCGTCGTCCCGGTAGGAGATCGCGAGGTCGGCGCCGAGCTCGCGGCAGCGCGCGAGCTTGTCCGGCGTGCCGGCGGTGGTCGCGATGAACGCCTTCGGACGCAGCGCCCGCACCGCCTGGATGGCGAACGTGCCGATCCCGGAGGCGCCGCCGTGGACCAGGAACGTCTCACCGTCGGCGAGCGCCGCCCGCTGGAACACCGTCGAGTAGACGGTCGAGGTGACCTCGGGCAGCCCGCCCGCCGTGACCAGGTCGACGCCGGCGGGCACCGGCAGCACCTGGCCCGCGGGCACGACGACCCGAGTCGAGTACCCGCCGCCGGAGAGCAGCGCGCACACCTCGTCGCCCACCGCCCAGCCCTCGACGCCGGGTCCGAGGGCCGCGACCCGGCCGGAGCACTCGAGGCCCAGGATGTCGGACGCACCCGGCGGCGGCGCGTAGAAGCCCTGGCGTTGCAGCAGGTCAGCCCGGTTGACGGCGGTGGCGACCACGTCGATGGCGACCTCGCCCGGCCCGGGGCCGGCCGGGTCGTCCACCTCGCGCCACTCGAGGACCTCGGGGCCGCCTGGGCTTGTCATCGTGACCGCGTACACCTGGCCACCGTAGAGGCAAGGCCGCCGGGTGGGCGAGCGCCCCGGCAGTGAGGTCATCCGGGCCAGACGCGCCGCCTCGCGGAACGGGGACAGGGCTTGGAGGACAGTCGTTCCTGGTGAGACGGGATGTTTCAGCACCGACGCGACGGGTAAGGCGGATCTCATGTGCGCGCAGGCGGAGACACGGTTTCTCGTTTGGCCAGGCCGGTCGAACGCCCCGTGGGTCTCCCATCCGCGGACGGTCCGGCCCCGGCCGGACGGTCCGCCGCCGCCCTTGGACCCCAACATGCCGATCCCGGACGATCCCGGTCCGCTGCTGCCCGACGATCCGGATGGCCTGCCGCCCGCCCCGCACGAGCCGTCGCCGTACACCGAGCCCGCGCCGGAGACACCCGAGCCCGAACCGGTCTAACCGCTCTACCGCCCACCACCGAGCGCCGACCACCCGCCACCCGAGCGCCCGCCACGCGGCCGACCGCCAGGGTCGACCGGGCCGCGGGCGGCTATGCGGAGGCGGGGCGGTAGAGGCGCGCGTAGGCGCCGTCGTCGGCTAGCAGGGCGTCATGGGTGCCGTCCTCGACGACCTGGCCGTGGTCGAGGACGTAGATCCGGTCGGCGTCGCGCACGGTCGAGAGCCGGTGCGCGATGACGAGCGTGGTCCGCCCGACCGACAGGGCGTCGAGGGCCTCGCGCACCGCGAGCTCCGAGACGCTGTCGAGCGCGGACGTCGCCTCGTCGAGGACCAGCACCTCCGGGGACTGCAGCAGTACCCGGGCGATCGCCAGCCGCTGGCGCTCCCCGCCGGAAAGCCGGTAACCGCGCGCGCCCACCCGGGTCGCCAGCCCTTCGGGCAGCCGCTCGAGCAGGGCGCCCAGGCAGGCCGCCTCCAGCGCGGCCCRCAGCTCGCCGTCGGTCGCGTCCAGCCGGCCGTAGCGCAGGTTCGCCGCGATCGTGTCGTGGAACAGGTGTGGATCCTGCGGGACGACGCCGACGACGCGGTGCAGCTCGCTGGGAGCCAGCTCGGCCAGCGGCACGCCGCTGAGGCGCACCGCGCCGCGCTGGGGCCGGTACAGGCCGGCGGCCAGGTAGGTGATCGTCGTCTTGCCGGCCCCGCTCGCGCCGACCACGGCCGCCGTCGTGCCGGGGGCCACCCGCAGGCTGACCCCCCGCAGGCTCCATTCCGGCTCACCTGCCTCGGCGCCGAGGCCAGCTCCCGCGGCGGCGCGCGGCGAGTCGGCGCGGCCACTGGCGTCGGCGAGGTCGTAGGAGAACCAGACGTCGTCCAGCGCGAGTTCGACGCCGCCGCCGAGCGCGAGCGAGACCCCGGCGGACGGCCGCGCGCCCGGCACGGAGGCCGGCGGCGTCATCGACCCGCGAGGCTGGGCCGTGGCCCGCGGGTACGGGCTGGCCGGCGGGACCTCGGCGGGGGTGTCCAGCAGGGCGAAGATCCGCGTGAAGGACGCGCCGGCGCCGGCGAGCTCGGAACGCAGGCTGACGGCGGTCGACAGCGGCCCGAACGAGACCAGCAGCGCGCCGCCGAGCGCCGCGACCGTGCCCAGGGACGTCTGGCCACCGGAGACGAGCACCGCTCCGAGCGTGACGACCACCATCATCGTGGCGACCAGCCCGAGGTTCACCAGGAAGCGGACGCGCGAGGTCAGCCGGGCCTCCTCCCGGGTCGCCGCGAGCACCTCGGCCGCCGACGCGTCGAAGCGCTCCTCCTCGTAGCCGGCGCGGTCGAAGAGGCGCACGTGCAGCGCCCCGGAGACCGACGCGCTGTCGGCGACCCGGGCCATCAGGGTGCCGTCGAGCTCGCGCCGGCGGTTGGACAGCGCGCCGAGCCGACGCCGGCCGCCCCTGATGATCGTGAGGGTGGCCGGGGCGAACACCATCACCGCGAGGCTCAGCCGCCAGTCCAGCGTGAAGATGACGACCAGGCCGACGACGATGTCCGCGGCGCGGCAGACCACCGCCTGGGTGGTGGCCGAGACGGCGTTCTGCGCGTCGACGACGTCGGTGGACAACACGGTCATCACCTCGCCCTGCTGGGCGCGGGGGAAGAACGAGAAGGGCAGTCGCTGCAGGTGGGAGTTCACCGCCTGCCTGATCCGCACCGTCAGCAGGCCGCCGAGCCGCGCGATCAACTTCATCCGGGCCGCTAGCACCGCCGACTCGAACACCAAGAGACCACAGAGCATCAATACCGGCGGCACAAGGTCGCCGACCTTTCCGGTGGGCAGCGCATCGTCGACGAGCCGCCGCACTATGAAAGGCCCACCGGCTACCGCGAGCGAACCGGTCACCGACAGCAGGAGCAGCGCGGCGATCGCCCGGCCCTGGTCGGCGAAGAACTGCTCGGCGCGGACGGCCGCGGGCGCCCCGGTGAGCCGTGCGACCGCTCGGGCATGCCACCGGGTGACGGCACTCGACAACCGCTGGCCACGCCCGTCCGACGGGCTCGAAGTCCCTGAACCCGAGGGATTGTCGACCGGCGGGACGATCGGTGGCGCGGCCAGGCCCGAGGCGGGACGACCAAAAATCACCGGCCTGCTCACACAACCCTCCCGTAACTGGCGATTGCCAACCCGGCTCAGGGTATTGCCGGCCGACCCCGGCTCCGTTCCCGGGCCAGGCCACGAGGGGACCACCCCGGGCGACGACGGAACCACGTCGACACCACGATGATCATATGGCCGGGCTCGCCCGGCGCGCGACGCCGACGCCATGGCACCTGCAGATCGTGGCCGCCATGTAAAGCTCCAGTAGCCCAGATTTTCGCCCATATCTGATGAATTTCCGGGTCGGTGACCGATAGGTGGCTCTGCCGGACTTCTGCGCGATGACCAAGACGGGGTACCGTGCGGCCAGCCCGACAAGCCGTGGGGAGCGTGCCGTGTATCTCGACGACACCGAGAGCCTCCGCGACACCGAGGACCTCAGCGACACCGAAGACCCTCACGAAGCCGATGACTCGCGAATCCCGGGAAACCCCCGGGCTTCTGAGCATCTCCCGACTCCAGAGCATCTCCGGACTCCCGAGAGCCAGCGGACGGCCCGGGCCGCCTTCGAGGCCTTTTTCGAGAATCACCACCGGGACCTCGCCAGGCTCGCGCTCCTGCTCACCGGCAACAAGGAGGACGCGGAGGACATCACCGCCGACGCGCTTACCTCCGCCTGGATGCACTGGGACCGGGTCCAGGCGGCGGAGAACCCGCTGGCCTACGTTCGGCGCAGCGTCGCGAACCTCGCCGCCAGCCAGATCCGCCGTCACGTCCGGCAGCGCAACCTGCTCGCCAGGGTGGGCAGGCAGCCGGGGACCTCGACGACCAGTGAGCCGGACGTGCCGCAGGCAATGCTCCTGCGGTGGGCGCTCGACCAGCTGCCGCACCGCAAGCGCCAGTGCGTGGTCCTGCGCTACGGGCTCGACCTGTCCGAGGCGGAGACGGCCGACTGGTTGGGCATCTCGGTCGGCACGGTGAAGAGCCAGACCTCCAAGGCCGTGGGCGAGCTGGAGCGACTGCTGACCGCCGGCGGCTCCGGCGCGGGCGCGCCGAGCGACGGCGGTGGACGTCCCCAGCGCCGCCCGGCGCGGCCGGGCGCGCGCGGGTCGGTCCGCAAGGCGGCCGGACGCGGCCGGCAGGGCCGCGCGAGCGCGCCCTCGGAGCCGACCCGTACCGCGTTCATGTGGCTACGGGGAGGCGAGGCGTGATCATCCACCGGCCGCGCCGACGCCGGATCGTCGTCCCCTCCTCCACCAACCAGGACTCGTCCGCGAACCGCAGCGAGCCCGCCCGCGCCGGTGGCCCCGAAGGGCCCACGGACCAGTGGGTGCGCGAGCTGAAGGCGTCGCTGCACGAGGGCGACGTCAGCTCCGCCGCCATCAAGTCGAAGATGCTGACGAGGATGGTCGCGCAGTCCGCGGCCGAGCGTCCCGGCACGGCCGGCACCCGGCCGCCGACCGCCAGCCCCGCGCGGCGGCACGCTCGCCGGCCAGGCGCCGCGGCGTCGGTCCCGCGCCGGGCCGGGGTGGTCGGGTCGACCAGACCGGGCCAGGTCAGGCGCACCCGGCCCCGCCTGGTGTCGGTCGGCGCGCTGGCCGCGGTGGCCAGCGTGATCGGCGCCACCGCCGTCATCGCGGCCAGCTTTCACGACAACCAGCCGATCATGGTGAACGCGCCCGCGGGCTCCCCCTCGCCGCAGTCGGCGAGAACGACGCCGTCCTCGGCCACGCCCTCCCCGGTGCCCACGCCCACCACGCCGACCGACTCAGCTTCGACCTCGTCATCGTCAGTAGCCGTGCTGGTGCCGGAGACCGCCCTCGTCACGCCCTCGGCCAGCCCCAGGCCCAGGCCCAGCAATGGCGGCAGCCCGGGCACGGGAGGCCGCGGTTCGGACGGCTGGGACGGTTGGGGCGGGCAGCACGACCAGGCCAGCCAGAAACACGCGGCGCGCGACGCGGACCTGGACCCGCTCCCCCGCGGGGCGCGCCTGTACCTGCCCGGCAGGGGCGTCACCGACTGGGTGGTGTTCGGCTCCGCCCGCAGCGGGATCATCAGCCGCGCCGACATTTCTTTCCAGCTGATCGACACGAGACGCCTCGCCGGCCTCGGTTCCACGCGCGGAGGCTTCGACACCAGCGTGTCCTGGACCGGGGGAACCCCACCGCAGCGCCAGGGCAGCCGCGTCAACGACCGGTTGGTCATCCCCAACGGCCGTTCGGCGGCCATGACCGTCTACCGCGGCCCCTACACAGGCAAGCTTCTCGTCTACCTGGGTGGATCCACCCGCATCAGCGTGCGGGTGAGCGCCAGCGGCATGCAGGACAGTAACTACACGCTGAGACTCGCCAGTTCCGATTCTTCCGGGGTCATCACCATCGACCTGGGCGACCTGCCGGACTCGACACCGGCCACCGTGACCCTGACCGGTGCCGGCGACAGGTCGCTCTCCCTGGCCGCCGCCGTCCTGCACTGAGGCCCGCCGCGGCGGCGTGAACGCGGGGACAACGGCCGCTGACGAGCCGGCGCGAAACAGGGGACGCGGAACCCCGGCGAAAAGAGGCCGGCGACCAGCGAATACAATGAGCGGCCCTGGGTGGGGCGACACGGAGCCGCGAGCTTCTGCGTGCCGCCCCAACCCCAAGGGCACCTCTGCCGCCCGGGCGGGATTGGGGGGCCGGGCGGCAGAGGTGGGGACGGAATGTCCGTCCTGCCAAACGGACGTTCCGATCGTCGCTGAGCGACGATTTCAGGTTTAGGTGGCCCGCCCGCCCGGCTGGGGGGGGTAAGCGGGGGAACAGGCGGGCCAGAACACCGGCGGACCTCCTGGCGCGAACTCCGTTCGGTGTTCAGACATAGGTCGTCCGAGGCGGGCGCCAGGTTGCCATCATTTTCAAGATTTTTTTGATGCGGCATCCCGACCRCCGATCGGCCAGTGTTCACGTCGGCCAGGCCGCCCCGGCGAGCGCCCGCGCCGGCCGACAACCACGTCGACTACCCACGTCGACGTGACGGACCACCAGTGCCCCCCGAGCTGGTATGKGGGTAGCGTCGGACGTGTGCGCAGGGTGCTGTTCTCACCGGGGTGGCTGCTACGCCACGYGCTGGCATGGAGCCTGGTCGTCTTCTTCGTGTACATGGGTCGCTGGCAGTGGACGAAGGGCGAGTCCAGCCACGGCACCCTGCAGAACCTCTTCTACGGCATCGAGTGGTGGATCTTCACCGCGTTCGTGCTGTACCTGTGGGGCAAGATGATCGTCGAGGAGATCCGGCCGACCGCGTCCGTCCTGGCGGACGGCGGCAGCGAGGCGGGCGCCGAGGTCACCGAGCACGCGGCGGCGAACGTCGTTCTCGCGTCCCTGGCCGCCTCGCCTCCTGACGACGAAGATCCCGACGACGCGGAGCTCGAGGCATACAACCGCTACCTTGCCGCCCTCCGTGAGGGCGACCGGGTATGAGGCTGTCCGCCCTCAGCTCCCGCCCTTCACTCCCGCCCACTGCCCCGCCGCCCGTCCCGACGGCCACGACGATGACGCCCGGAGACCACGGATGACCGCACCCAGCCAGGACCAGGCCACCGCCGCCGCGGCCTCCTCGCCCAGCCCGGCCCCCGCKGCGCCGGCCAGGCCCGCGCCCGCGCCCGCCGCCATCGCGAAGGCGCTCACCCGCTATCGGGCGCTCGCCTACATCGTCGGCGTGGTGCTCGTCACGCTGGTGCTCGTCGCGGTGCCGCTGAAGTACGCCGCCGACACGCCGCAGCTCGTCCAGACGATCGGCCCCATCCACGGGGTGCTGTACATCGTCTACCTGCTCGTGACCTTCGATCTGGCGACCAAGACGCGCCTGCCGTTCCGGCGCACCGTCCTGGTCATGCTCGCCGGCACGATCCCCTTCGTCTCGTTCATCGCCGAGCGCTCGGTGACCCGTGAGGTGCGCGCCCGCCTGGCGGCGGACACCAGCCCCGCCCCTCGGGCCTGACGACCGGCCCTCGAGCCTGACGACCGACCCTCCGGCCTGACGACCAGGAGATCGGCCCGGGCACGGATCACTCGCCCTGGACGGTGCCGGGCGCGGACTCGGGCTCCGCTGGACGTGGGACGAGCCGCAGGCCGGCGCCTCCCGGCCCACGTCGGGCGACGGCGACCGAGATCGAGACGAGGTCGCCCGGGGCGAGCTGACGCACCCGCCCGAGCCTGCGCGGCTGTGTGGGGGCAGCGAGCTCCGGGCCGGCGGCATCTGGCTCGGCGCCGCCCACCCGCCGCGGCCGGAGGCGGGCGACGGCGTCCGACGGGCCGGGCACCTGACCGGGCAAGAGACCGAGCAGCGGCGCACGGAACGCGGCGAGAAGCTGGCCCGGCTCGGTGCCGAACGCGATGTGCCGGCCGTCCGACCAGGTCAGCAGGTCCGCGGCGAGTCTGCCGGTGCGCGCGACCAGAAGGCGGCGGACCGCCGAGTCCCAGACGATGACGAGCTTGTCCGGGGCGAGCCCGCGCAGGCAGCGCTCGCCGACGGACCGGTAGGCGGCGGCCACCCGGCAGGCGACCGCGCCGCCGGCACGCCCATCGGCGTCCGGCTCACCGACGTCCGGCTCGCCGGCATCCAGCCCACCGCGGTCGAGCCCACCGCGGTCAGGCCCACCCCCGTCACCCCCGCCAAGCCGACCGCCGTCAGGCCCAATGCCGCCCCAGCCGGCGTCCGACGACGCGTACCGGCCCGCGTGCGCGGCGAGGCGCACGTGGACGGGGCGGGCGGCCGTCACCACGACGACCGTGAGCCCGTGGTCGTCGACCGCGATCGGGGGCGTGGGGTCATCCGCCACGCCGGCGGCCGCGATGACGCCGAACGGGCCGTCCAGATGTACGCCGCGCGCCGCCGGCAGCCCCAGCGAGGAGGACGCCAGCATGGAGGTGAGGGTGGAGCGGCGGACATCGGCTCCGTCCAGCCGTAGCAGGCCGCAGCACAGGGTCACGCCCGTGCCTCCTCTCCCCGTCGTCGCATGCCACCGTCGTGCCGCTGCCGCGTCCCACCTGGCAGTTGCCGCAGGGCTTCGCGGGACGACACGGGGCTCGGCTTCCGCCGCGCCGACGGTCATGCCCAGCGACGGAAAGTAGCAGGTAGACGGGCCTCCGACCGGTCCGTTGACCGAATTGGGATAGGCAGCCCCACTCGCCCGAGCCGCGCCCCTCTCGGCGGTGGTCCAGCCTGTCGGAGCCGGGAATCACCCGCTCTACCAGGCACGATGCGCCGTCGACACAACGGTTGGCGCCCGGACTACCCAGGGTCGACCCAGTCCGTGCCTTCTGGTGGTCTTCCAGACCGCGACGCGCCAAAGTCAGGATAGGACACACAGTGACAA
This sequence comes from Pseudofrankia sp. EUN1h, assembly GCF_001854645.1. Taxonomy (NCBI): domain Bacteria; kingdom Bacillati; phylum Actinomycetota; class Actinomycetes; order Frankiales; family Frankiaceae; genus Pseudofrankia; species Pseudofrankia sp. EUN1h. The sequence goes on from NZ_MBLN01000071.1 coordinate 138,016, forward strand.
CGACGTCACACGGCGAGGAACCAACATGATCACTGCCACCGCGGTCCCACTATCGCGCCTGGCATCGCTGCGCCCGGGGCCGGCGGCGGCGGATCAGCTCTCCTCGTCCTGTGGACCGAGCATCGCGGTGTCCTGCCTGCTCGCGACCTTCGCCGCGCTCGCGGCGCTCGCCTGCGCGGCCCGCATCAGGGCCGCGCCGCGGGCCGGTCTCGCCGGTCCCGCCGGTCCCGCCGTCGGCGTCCGCGGCGCCGGCTGGACCTGCGCCGCGGCCGTCGCCGTGGGCATGGCCGTCTGGTCGACGCAACTGGCCGGTGGCGTGTCCTGCGAGTACAGCGGCGCCACGTCGTTCGACCTACGGATGACGCTGCTCAGCGCGCTGATCGTCCCGGTGGCGACGGGCGTCGGACTCACGATCGCCGCCGCCGACCCGACGAGCGCCCGGCGGCTGCTCGTCGGTGGCGCACTCAGCGGCGCCGGCTGGTCGACGGCCACCTTCCTGACCATCGCCGCGATGCGGGCCGCGCATGCGGTCGGATACGACGTCCTGCTCGCCGCGCTGTCCGTCGTGATGAACGTGGGCACCGCGACCGTCCTGTGCTGGGTGGCGTTCCGCCTCGGCGACCGGTGGCGCCAGGCCCTGGTGGCGGCGCTCCTGCTGGGCGCCGCCACCCGCGGCGGGTACTACACGGCGCTCGCGGCGGTCCGGGTCAGCCCGGGCCGGGATCACGTGTGGTCCCCGGGAGTGGACCCGTTCGCCCTCGGCCTGGTCACCGCCGCCGGGTCGACCATCGTGTTGATGTTCATCGCCGTCGCCGCGGTCGGCGGCCTCATTCATCCCCGGGTTCGGGGCGGCGACGTCATCGCGTGGCCATCGGCCGCCGCGGCGACCAGGAGGGCCCGGACGATCCGCGGAGCGACGGCGGCGGCCAGGAGGACGACCATGTTGATGCRTATCCCGCTCACCGAGGATGGCCAGGGTGCGCAGCGCCCTGGCCGGGGCGGCCGTCCGGACGGTTCTACCGTTCCCGACGGCTCCGGCCTGCCGGCCGGCGGGACCCAACCCCGCCCGACGTGCGAGGACCTGACCTACGAGGAGCTGACGTACGTCGGYCTTTCGCGCGGCGGCCTGGCCGATGAYGTCGAGCTTCCCGAGCCGGCCGACGACGAGTCGGGCGACGTCGCTCCCGAGGCCGGGCCCGCCATCGACGACGTGCTCGCCGCGGCGCCGCCCGACGCCGTTCCCGTCCAGGTGGTCGAGCCCATCCAGGTCACCGAGCCCATCCAGGTGGTCGAGCCCCTGTCTGGGGCGTTGGACGTCGCCCAGGTGGGGGAAGGCTCGTTCGCCTCCTCCGCCCTGGCGGCGGCGATGGCCAGGGCGGCCCAGGCGGGCACCGCCCCGCTGGACGGACCGCCGCCTGGGGAGGCACCGACGGCCGGCGGGGCGCCCGGGCCTGGCCGGCTCAGCGCACCGGACTCCGGGGAGCTGGTCGCGATCCTGGTGCCGGCCGGCAGCCTCACGGCGCCCCCGAGCATCGCGCCGGCCTCGCCCGTCGACGAAGCCCAGGCAGAAGGCGCCGGCCTGGCGGGGGAATCCTTCACCACGGCGGCGGCCGACCCTTCCGGGCCCATCCGGGTGGAGTCTCTCGACAGCCGCGTCCTTCCCGGCGCCGAGGCTTCCTGGCTGCTAGCCGGATCGACGACGGGTGGCTTGCCGTCCGAACCGGCGGAGCCCGCGATCCCCGCCGGACTGGTCGAGCCCGGGGCTCCCGCCGGATCGGCCGAGCCGATCTGGGAGGTCTGCCGGCAGGTCTACTGGGAGGCCCAGGATCGCGTCGCCGGCTCGGCGGACGGTCCGCGGGACGGCCAGGCGTACGGGGCCAGGAGCGACGGTCTCAGTGTGGAACGGCTGCCTGGCGCACCCCGACAGGCCGAGCCCGGCGGCGCCGACGCGACCGCGCACGGCGACGACAAGGCGGGCGGGCCGGGCAGTGTCGAGACCCAGCCGCCCCCGGACGAGCCGGCGCTGAGTTTCCCGCCACCTCCGTGGTGGTTCCGGGCGACCGCGCCGGGTTGCGTGGCCGCCGCCCGGCGCCGCGGCGACGACCCCGGCGCGCCCACCAAGCCCCTCCGACTGGTGCCGAACCGCCCCCCGCGTTGACGGACGCGGACGCTGCTACGAGAACGTACGTAGAAGCACGACGGGCCTGCGCCGAAGACCGGCTCACGCCGAAGGCGGGCGCACGCCGAGGACGAGCGCACCCGGAAGGCGTCCGAGGAGGGCCGCCGCACGGGCCAGCCGAGGGATCGCCTCAGCTACGAGCCGTCTCGCGGGCTCAGGATGCCTTGCGGGCGCGGCTCCGGACCGGCGGCGCGATGGGGACGTACGTCGGGCATCCCGGCAGGTGCTCGTCGAAACCGACGACACCCGACCAGTGGCCATGACAACCCCGGCAGTGGGTCGCGTCCTCCTCCGTCCACCGCAGGTCGCAGCCGCCGCAGCTGGCCGTCACCGGGGTGTGCTTGTTCCGCCCGGGCTGTCCGAGGGTGCGCAGCGGGACGGGCAGCGTCTGCTGAACACCGGTCACGCGGACGGAGATCCTGCCGGACCGGCGACGCCCGGACTCCCTACCGGGCTGGCGAAGCCCGGGGTCCCTGCCGGATTGGCGAAGCCGATCTGGCAGGTCTGCCGGCAGGTCTGCCGGTAGGCCCGCTGGCAGGCCTGCCGGGAGGTCAACCGGCAGATCCGCCGGCAGCTCCGGCGTGGACTGGCCGGTGGTCACGGAAGCCGTCCTGGTCGACGGCTCGCGGCCGGCCTGGGCTGGCTGGGCAGGTGAGCGCGCGAACGGTGGCGAGGACGCCACGGAGGCGGACGAAGGGGACCGACGGGCAGGCACCGGGCCATCCTGTCGCACGCCGTCCAGACGGTCACGCCCTCCCCCACCGATCCGCCCGGGCTGGCGCCGTCCCGCGGGCCGAGCGCGGGGGCCCGGCCTGGAGGACGGACAGGCGACGGCGCCTGGACGTTGATGCCGGTGCCCAGAGGGCCGACGCTCGGCGTGAGCGCGGTCTCGACCCGGATGACCGGGCGCGACACGTTACTGGATGACACCTTCCCCACCGATCTGTCTAGCCGAATAGTTGCATGGTCAATGCCAGGGCGACGCGGCACCCAGGCCACGAGCCGGACGTCGGCCTCATCTTGGCGACGACGTCCGACAAATGTCAGGCCTGGTGCCTGTCAGGGCTGATATCGCGATGAGCCGCTGGTGGCGCGGTAAACGTACGGCCGTCTCCAACGTGCCCGGGGGTCGGCTGGGTCGCGGTTCGTAGGGTTAGCCGCATGGTGGGACGCTTGTCCGACCGGTTGACTGTGGCCACCGTAATCGATCGGCCCGGACCGAACGGCCGCGGCGGGGCCAGCACCACGGTTCGGCGCCGAACGGCGGGCGTCCGGCGATAGGCCTGTCGGGTCGCCCGCCCGGTGCGCCGCCGGTGGTGACCGCCGGTGCACCGACGTCTTCGAGCCCGCCGCTTCGAAGCCCGCCGCGCGCACCGCCGCCCGCCAGCCGACCACCCCCGCGAGATTGCCCATTCTCGACTCGCGCAAAAAGTGATATCACTTTGATAGACATCGACCGCAAGGTCACGCCACCAGAGGTCACACCAACAGAGGGAGAGTGATGATCGAGGCGCGCGGGCTCACCAAACGTTACGGTCGCACGCTTGCCGTCAACGATCTGTCCTTCACCGTGCAGCCAGGCCGGGTCACCGGCTTCCTGGGGCCGAACGGGGCCGGCAAGTCGACCACCATGCGGATGATCCTCGGGCTGGACCGCCCGACGGCCGGGGCCGTCCGCATCGACGGGAAGCGCTACACCGACCTGAAGGAACCACTTCGCCACGTCGGCGCGCTGCTCGACGCGAAGTGGGTGCACCCGAACCRTTCGGCCCGTGCGCACCTGCGTTGGCTCGCGGTCTCCAACAAGCTGCCGGAGAAGCGGGTCGAGGAGGTCCTGGCGCTGGTCGGGCTGACCGACGTCGCGGGCAGGCGAGCCGGCGGCTACTCACTCGGCATGTCGCAGCGGCTCGGCATCGCCGGCGCGCTGCTCGGCGACCCCGGGGTGCTGTTGTTCGACGAGCCCGTCAACGGGCTCGACCCGGAGGGCATCCTCTGGATCCGGCAGTTCATGCACCGGCTGGCCGACGAGGGCCGCACCGTGTTCGTGTCCAGCCATCTGCTCTCCGAGATGGCGCTGACCGCGCGGGACCTCGTCGTGATCGGCCGGGGCCGGCTGATCGCCCAGACCAGCACGAGCGCGTTCATCGACGCCTCGTCCGGCTCGAGCGTCCGGGTGCGCGGCCCCGAGCTCGCCAGGCTCCGCGAGGTGATCACCGCCGGCGGCCTGCAGACCGACGACGCCGACGAGACCGCCGAGGGGCCGGCGGCGCTCGTCGTGCACGGCGCGACCACCGACGCCGTCGGCGAACTCGCCGGCCGCGCCGGGCTGGTCCTGCACGAGCTCGCCGCCCAGCGTGGCTCGCTCGAGCAGGCGTTCATCCAGATGACCGGTGGCGACGTCGAGTACCGCACGGGCGAATCCGCGCACGCCTCCACGCCCGCCTCCGTGGGCGCGACGGCGGTGACGGCGACGGGCGCGCCCGCCGGCGTGCCCGGCCAGCTGGACGAGTCCCAGCCATCCCCACGGGCAGGCACCCCGGTGACGGCCGCGAGGAAGGCGGACGCGCGATGACCACGCTCACGTTGCTCAAGGTCGAACGGATCAAGCTGTTCTCGACCCGGTCGCCGTGGTGGTGCATGGGTGCCGCGGTCTTCATCACCGTCGGGTTCACCGCGCTTCTCGCCGGGACGATCCGCAACAGCGATCTCCAGGACCTGACGCCGGCCACGACCCAGTTCTCCTACAACTTCGGCTTCCTGATCATGATGGTGATGGCGATCCTCGCGATCACCACCGAGTACCGGTTCGGGACGATCAGGGCGACGTTCCTCGCGGTGCCCGGCCGTGTCGACGCGTTGCTGGCCAAGACCGCCGTCGTCGCCCTGCTGGCGGGTCTCGTCGGCGAGGCGGCCGGCGTGGGCGCCTGGGCGCTGTCCAGGGCGATCCGGCCCGACGCGCCGCTGGCGCTCAACAGCGCGCAGGACTACCGGGTCGTGATCGGCGTAGGTCTGGTGTACATGGTGGCGACGGTCATCGCGATCTCCGTCGGGCTGCTCATCCGGCACTCCGCCGGCGCGATCACGGCCCTGCTGATCTGGGTGATGGTCGCGGAGAACCTGCTCCCGGCCATCCCGCGGGTCGGCGACACCATCCAGAAGTGGCTGCCGTTCACCGTCGGCAACAACTTCCTGTACGCCGGCCAGCAGGTGGGTCAGAACAACGACGCCACCCCGAGCGACATGCCGCTCGGCGCCTGGGGATCGCTGCTCTACTTCGCGCTGGTCGCCGCCGTCGTGCTAGCCCTCGCGGTGGGCCTCGCGAAACGCCGGGACGCCTAAGGCCGAAGCCGGGCACGGAGCCGCCRCCAGCCTCAGGGCGCTCCGTGCCCGGCCGAACCTCCTACACCCGCCTGACCCGGACACCCGCCTCACCCGCCTCGCCCTCGCCGGCGGCCGCGCTAGGCGCCAAGGCTCCACGGGTCGCGGCCGGCGTCCTCGCGTTCGGCCGCCTTCATCCGGGCCTCGTGCACATGCCGGCGGCCACCGGTGAAGCGAATCCTGATCCGTTCGTCGGCGTCCACGAAGGGCCGGTAGTAGAGCTCGTCGTACTCCTCGACGATCTGGAACGTCCAGCGCCCGTCGAGCACGTTGCGTCCGTGGAGCTCCCGGCGCAGCTGAGCCGCGGCCCGCGGGTGGCCAGCGGCGGCCAGGGCATCGATCGCCTCGCCCAGAGTCCCGTCCGCGTGCCCGGACAGCTGGTGGAACTCATAGAGCGCGCCTCGGGCCCGTTCGACCCATTCCAGCGCCTCGCTGAGCTTCCCGACCGCCTCGGCGGTCGCGTCGTCCACCCTCGGCGCCGTCCGGTCCTCTCCCTCGTACCTTGCCGTATCCGGTCGCACCCCCGCCGCCCGCGACGTAGTAGTAGTCACACCACGGACGTTCCCCACCACCACTGCCCGACACCTTGACCGGGCAGGCGATGGCCGCGGTGTGCCCGGCGATCGCCTCTAGGCGAGGGCGGGAGTCAGCGTCCGCAGGAATGYCCTGGTGGTGTCCGCCTGGCCGGTCACATCGCCGGGYTCGGCGTCGGCGAGGCGGTCGATCAGCGCGCTGYCCACCGTCGCGACGTCGCAGTACGGCAGTACCTGCTCCAGGCGRCCCCGGTCGGAGATGCCGAACCCGACCGCCATCGGAACGGTCAGGTGTTCCCGCACTCGGCGCAGGTAGGCCTGGATGTCCGGCGCGAGGCCGAGCTGGGCGCCGGTGACGCCCTGGCGCGACATGCAGTAGACGAACCCGCTCGCGACTGACGCGTTCACCACCATGCGGTCGCTGGTCGAGGTGGGCGCGAGCGTGACGATGTTGTGCAGACCGTGGCGACGGCAGGCCTCGAGGTAGCCCTCATGCCGGGCGGCCTCGGTGGGGAGATCCGGCACGATGAGCCCGCTGATGCCGGCCGCGGCGGCGTCCCGGCAGAACGCCTCCGTGCCGTACCGGTAGACCGTGTTGGCGTACGCCATGAACAGCAGCGGTGCCCGCACCCGGCCGGAGCACTCGGCCGCGATGGTGAAGGCGTCCCTGACCCGGGCGCCGCGCGCGATCGCGACCTCGCAGGCGGACTGGATGGTCGGGCCGTCCGCGAGGGGATCGGAGAAGGGAATCTGCAGTTCGATGAAGTCGGCGCCCGCCTCGTCCATGGCGTCGACGAGCGCGCTCGTCGACGCCAGCGACGGGTAGCCCACCACCACGTGGGTCATGAGCCCCTTGCGCCCTCCGGCGGCCAGGCCGGCGAGGCGCTCGTCAATCCTGTTGGCCATGGCGCGCGGCCTCCGTCCTGAGAAACGCGTAGAACTCCTGGTCGGCGAACGCGTCGGCGAGGATGAACAGGTCCTTGTCGCCGCGGCCGGAGATATTGATCACGACTATCTCGTCCCGGCCCAGCCGGGGAGCCAGGTCGATGACGTGGGCCACCGCGTGCGCCGACTCCAGCGCCGRCAGGATGCCCTCGGTGCGGGCCAGCAGGTCGACCGCCTCGATCACCGCGTCGTCGCGGGCGCTGGCGAAGCTGATCCGGCCCCGGTCATGGAGCCAGGCCAGCTCCGGGCCGATGCCCGGGTAGTCCAGGCCCGCCGAGATGCTGTGCGTGGGTGACAGCTGACCGTCGTCGTCCTGCAGGAACACCGACTTGTATCCCTCGACGATGCCGGTGCGGCCGTGCGGGAAGCGCTGGGCATGCTCGCCGGTCCCGYCCCCCTTGCCGCCCGCCTCGACGCCGACCAGCGCCACGGACTCGTGCGGGACGAACGGGTTGAATGCCCCGATCGCGTTGCTCCCGCCGCCGACGCAGGCGACCACGTAGTCGGGGAGCCTGCCCTCCGCCTGTCGTAGCTGCGCCATGATTTCCTGCCCGACCACCGACTGGAAGTCGCGCACCATCGTCGGGTAGGGGTGCGGCCCGAGCGCCGAGCCGAGCAGGTAGTGCGTGTCCGCGCTCGATGCGATGTAGTCCTTCAGGGCCGCGTTGACGGCGTCCTTGAGGGTGCGGCTGCCGTACCGCACGGGCACCACCGTCGCGCCGAGCCGTTCCATCATGAAGACGTTGGGCCGCTGGCGCGCGATGTCCACCTCGCCCATGTAGACCGTGCACTCGAACCCGAACTTGGCCGCCACGGTGGCGGTCGCGAGCCCGTGCTGGCCGGCCCCGGTCTCGGCGACCAGCCGCGTCCGGCCCATCCGCTTCGCCAGCAGCGCCTGGCCCAGGCAGTGCGTGATCTTGTGGGCGCCGGTGATGTTGACGCCCTCGTTCTTGAGATAGATCCGGGCACCGCCGAGTCGCTCCGTCAGCCGCCCCGCGAAGGTCAGCGGTGTCGGGCGCCCGGCGAACGTCGCCAGCAGGTGAGCGAACTCGGCCGCGAACTCCGGATCAGCCTTCGCGTCCTGGTAGGCGTGCTGGAGCTCATCCAGTGCCGGTACGAGGACCTCGGGCACGTACCGGCCGCCGAAATCGCCGAAGTACCCGGGCGCGCTGTCGCTCACCCAGGGGTCCGCGCTCACCCAGGACTCCTCACCGGTCCACTCCGCACCGGTCACAGCACGCTCGCCGCGCCGATCAGTTGAGGCAGGCATGGCGTCACTTCCCCTCACCGTCGCTCGTGTCTTCTAGAAGTCTAGACGACTAGAAGACCCGCTATCGTGGTGGCCCATGGCGACCGGAACCGATGCTGGTCCGCGGGCTGCTCCCGGTGGGCGCGCGGCGGATGCGCCCGCCCGAGGGGACCTCGGCGGCCGGCAGCCGAAGTACCTGCGCATCCACCGCGAGCTGAGCGATCGCATCGCCAGCGGGCAGTGGCCGGCCGGCAGCCTGTTGCCCTCCCAGCAGCAGCTCGCGGCCCAGTTCGGGGTCAGCGTCATGACCTTGCGCCAGGCTCTTCAGCTACTGGCCGATGACGGCCTGATCCAGACCCGCCACGGCGCCGGGACCTACGTCGCCGCCCGCCACGCCTATGACCTTGGCGGTCTGCGCAGCTTCGCCGCCGATCTCAGCGCCCAGGACGCCGGCGTCACCACCGAGCTTCTCGCCGCCGGTACCGTCACTCCACCCGCGGACGTCGCCGCGCGGCTCGGCGCACCCGGCGAGGTGCTCCGGCTGCGCCGCCTGCGGCTGGCGGGCGGCCGGCCGCTGATCGTCCAGACCTCATACCTGCCGGCCGCGCTGGCCGCCGTCGTCGAGCCGGAGGACCTGCGGCTTCGCGGTCTCTACACGATCCTCGCCGAGCACGGGCTGGCCATCGCTCGGGCGGACGAGACCATCACCCCCGCGGCACTCGGCGCGAACGACGCTCACGATCTCGCCCGGCCCCAGTCCAGTCTCGCGCTGCTCAGCCACCGGGTCAGCTTCACCGCCACGGGAAACCCGGTCATCGACGACTACGCGCTGCTGCCAGCTGACAGCGTGGCGATCACGGTCAACCGGTCACCGGGTCAGCTAGAGGTGCAGTACACGCTCGCGAGCTGACGGCGCCGAGGACCCGCCCACGATGACCCTGCCGCGAGGCTCAGCCGGGTCGGATGGTCGCGCCGACGAACAGGACCAGCAGCCTGACAGCGACGGCCCTGATTGCATCAGATGCGTTTGCAGGCGTCGAGGAGAAGGTCGGCGACAAGGTCCAGGTCGTCGGTTGTAACGTCGCCGCCGCCGACACTGTGTACCCATCGGATGGCCTGGTCGCGGCGTTGGACGAGCCAGAGTCCGACGTGCAGGGCGATGTCGGCGGCGGTGGGCGGAGCACAGGCATTGAGCTGCCCCAGCACCGCCGGGCGGGACGCGTCGTCGAGGGTGAGTCGGACGATGTCGAGCAGGTCCGTGCCCTGCTTGTGCACAGCGCGGTTCATGATCGCCTGCAGTTTCATCGCGATGATCGGGCCGGGCTCGGCGACGAGAGCTGAGCACTCCAGGCGGTCACCGTCGGAGCGGATCACTTCGACGGTGATCTCAGTGGCGGTGTCGTTCGCCCAGGCGTGCGCGGAGGCGTGAAGGCGGTCGCCGGGATCGTCGCTGGGCTGGTCGAGCTCTACCTGCCGCACCTCCAGCACGTCCACCTTGACCAGGCCATAGGGAGTCGGCAGCAGGACGCCGGCCGGCTCCACGACCTTCGCGCCTTGGGCGGCGCGGAGCACCTCCAGGTGTGGAGCACTCCCCTGAAGCCGGTCGACGACATCGAGGTCGACCGTTGCCCGATGCATCGTGGAGAGTCTGCACAACACCGCCAGCCCGCCCACCACGACGGGCGGCTGGTCGATGAGTTTGCGCACCTCCTCGACGGCCTGGACGACCGCGGCCATCGCGTCGCCCAGGAAGATCACGCGGCTACCAGGCACGGGACCACCTCGGGTCAGGGTTCCAGGCATCCAGGATCTCGCGTCCGCGGCCCTCGTCCTGTGCCAGGTCGAGTGCGACGAACAGCGGATGCGCGAGCGGCCAACGCCAACTGCCACCCGGGAGGTCGAAACGGCGGGCGCAGACGGCCGCCACCGGCGCGACCCGCACCGAGGCGCCGGCCCGGGCCGGCGTCGCGGCGGCGCCAAGGAGCGTGGTCGCCCGCCGAAGCACCACCTGATCTGGGACGAAGAAGTCGAGCGTCTGGTCGGCGCGGACCGCGACCGGAGCGCCATAGGCCGCCGCGGCGGTCGTGTCCGTCAGCGCCCAGCCGGTCTCGTTCGCCAGGTCAGCGAGGCCGAGGCGCAGGGATTTCGCGACGCCGCTCTGATCGTCTGGATCTGGACATCTGGCGAGCAGGGTGCGCGAGGTCGGCCACTGCTCGGCCACCTGCCAGAACAGCCGCGCATCTACGACCGCGTTCGCCGAGTCGACGAGCTGGTCACGTCGCAGCGCCGCGAGAACCTGCGACACCGTGCTGGCCGACCGGCCGAGGCTGCGCGCCAACTCCCGGACGGCCACGCCCTCATTCGGTTCCAGGAGCAGAGCGATCGCGACCTCGAGCCCAGCCTTACCGCCCAGGGCTTGTGTCCGAACGCCGCGTTCTCCAATCGGCGCGACCTCGGCGTCGATCACGAGGCGGCTCGACCGCAGCGCGATCCGGCCGCGCAGGTCGTAGTAGCCAGCCCGCTGCTCGGTCAGCACCTTCCGCGCCGCCTCGGTCACCCGGTCCCCGACGACCAACAGGACCGCGCCGCCAGCCCCGATGGGCTCGCGGTTGGCCGCCAGCAGCCGCGCCGCGACGTCCTCGGACACCAGCGACCGGCGCCTGAGCACGATCGGCACCGCCGCCCCCTCCGGCTCGACCACCAGGTCGACCATCAGGTCGACCCGACCATCGGGCCGGCCGGCAGGCGGCCGGGCCTCGATTCCCAGCTGAGTGAAGGCGTCGGCCACGAGTGCTTCCGTGTCCACACCACCAGCGTTCCCRCTGTTCGGTGTTCGGTCAATACCGAACACCGAACAGTAGCGACGAGGAGCAGCCCCAGCGCCATGTGTGCCGGAGGAGAAGCGTTTGGTCTGTGATCTTGGGACTCGGAGCGGGTTCCAGCGAGCCGGGGCACCTGCGGGGGTCCGACTGCGACACCCCCGCCGGTCGTCCGGCCGACCAATACCGCATACGAACAACGCAGGCAACTCAGGACCGGTTCGAAAGGTGCGGAGCCTTGCGACGCGGCAACGTGCCGACGCCTTCAGCGCTCGGTTGTACCGGCCCGGCCATCGCAGACGGCCCCCACCGCGACCGGACGCCGAGCGGCGATCCGTGACACTTCTGTGGTGACCAGCCTGCTCAACGAGGACGCGCTGACCGCCTCGTCGGTAGTGGCGAACCGGGCGATGAACCGGGAGCGCCAGCTCACCGGGGTCAACAGCTACGAGCGTGAGCTCGGTTTCCGGCCACTGGACTGGCTACGCGCTCGTCTGACAGA